>JASFHU010000042.1:0-13696 GCA_050123055.1 Anaerolineae bacterium | reverse complement strand
CTATGACGTCCACCATGCTCTCCCAGAACTCCTGGAATTCAGGATCGAGCTCGACAGGGACAAACTGCTGCCACTGAGTCATACCAGCCGTTATCTGGTCCACGTTTACCGGCCGTACTTGGTTGACCAGGTTAAAGACGAAGGTGAGCAGGCCGGCCACCAGCGAGACGACGATGATCAGGGTGATGCCCCGCAAAAAGAGGTTGGGACGCTCACGCCATTCCTGATAGCCTGCATCGTCGAGGATCACGGTTCTCCACAGAGTACTCAGTAGACTGCCCATTACCAACCTCCTTTCACCAGCGCCGCAAAGATGGCCGAGCCGAAGCAGCCGGCCAGGATCGCGATGGCAATGACCAGGATAAAGGGCAGCAAGGTGGCATACATGGCCCGGTTCCAGCGGAGGTTGTGGACGGTCTTGAGACCGACGTAGGCGCACAGGATGCCCCAGAAAGACACGAGGCTACCCACCTGGACGTAGGGGAAGATGTTCAGCAGGTTCAGGACCTGGGGGGCAACCGCCAGAGCCAGCACGCCCAGGGTGTCGCTAAGGCTGGCCGTGCCGCCCAGCCAATGGGCAAACAGGTAGGCCACCAGGCCGTAGATCAGCCAGCGCACGATCAGGGCCAGCGGGATCATAATGATGTTGACAGCGGCTCCGCCCGGGCTGGGGCTAAACATGGTGGCAATGGACCAGTTTGTATCCCACATCTGCTCGAAACCCTGCTGGAAGCCAGGGTCTTGGGCGGCTGCCTTAAACCACGGCATCTGTCTGAAGTAGTAGAACATGGTGTCTTTGAGTTCGGTCAGGTTCGGTGTGGTGGCCCATTCGAGCACATCGCCGATGAAACCGAACAGGGCGATGGCCACGCCCACAATGACAATCAGGATGAGACCCTGGACGACCGGGTTGTCCTTGGCGCTCATCTCCTTGTACGCACTTGGCTTCAGGAGTAGCGCATCCCAGCCCAGCCGCAGGGTGCCGACAATACCATCCATGGAGCTTCTCCTTTCTTCGCTTCGAACAGTGAATTACCGCACGTCGCACTGACAATGTCTCGTGCTATCCGATCGTTCACCCCCTTTCCCCGCTGTGCCAGCCCGTTATGCGCCCAAGGTCACGGCTGGCTCCAGATCTGAAGCATCGCTTCTACCAGTCGACTCGCCTGTCCCGCAGCCAGGGCCAATCCCCCACGCAGCCGGCGCAGCCGGCGCCTGGCAGTGGGATGGGTCAGAAGATAGGACCAGCGACTCGCCTGCTGCTGCCAGGCAGGGCGGCCGCCGTCCAGGTAGAACTGCAGGCGGCCAAAATCCAGGACCAGATGGTCGTCGGCCGTATCGCTCACAGACCGCACAGCAACCCAGGGCAGCTCGTGGGCCATGGCTGTCTGGGCCACGGCTGCCGTCTCCATCTCTACGACCAGGGCGCCAAAGGTCTGGTGCAGCCAGCGCTTTCGTGCCGTCGAAAAGATGGCCTGATTCCCGGTGACGATCGTGCCGGTGTGCACAGGTGTGCCGAGCTTGTGGGCAGCCGACCGGCCCAGCGCCACCAGGTCGGGATCGGCCTCAAACCCCCGGCGAAGGCCGATGCGTCCGCGGCCGTCGCGACCCATGATCCCGGATGGTTGGAAACGATGGCCCAAGAACACCCCCGCATCGTGGGCCACGGCTCGTTGGGCGATTACCAGCGCGCCGGGCTGCAAGCTGCCCTCCAGCGCACCGGCTGATCCGAAGCTGATCAGGCATGCCACTCCGCAACGGGCGATCAGCGCCTGGGCTCCCAGGGCTGCGTGGACCGGGCCAACGAGCACCTCGGCCAGGGCTACGGGCCGCCCCCCTATCGATCCGTGGTGGAGAATGGCCTCGCCAAACCCCTCCTGGCCCTCCGGTTGCAGAACGCCAAGCAAGGGCACTATCTCTTGGCGCACCGCCACCAGCCCGATTCGGTTCAGATCACCCATCGCTATTTGATTATACCACAATTCCAGTCAAAATGCCAATGGGCCAGCCATGCGATAACAGGGGTAGATTTAACAAAACTCTAACACATTTATAACATAGTTCTAATACTACTATGATACACTGGCATCATAGAAGGGGGTTTCGTGTGAGAAGCTCTTTGCGAGTAGGCAAGATATTCGGCATCCCGGTAGGGATTAACTATACCTGGTTCATCGTCTTTGCCCTGGTGACACTCTCTCTGGCCACGGGTTACTTTCCCAGCCGCTACCAAGACTGGAGCCTGGCCGGCTACCTGAGCGTGGGTGTGCTGACAAGCGTCCTCTTTTTCGCCTCGGTGCTAATTCACGAGTTGGCGCATAGTGTGGTCGCCTTGGCGTGGGGTATTCCTGTCAAGGGCATCACCCTGTTTATCTTTGGCGGGGTGGCAAACATCGGCCGCGAGCCAGACCGGCCCCTGGCCGAGTTCCTCATCGCCATCGCCGGTCCTCTGGCCAGCCTGTTGTTGGCGGCGGGCTTTGGGCTCCTGGGGCTTGCCGGTGGGTGGCTGAATTTCACACCGCTGGCCGGGCTGGGTCTCTACCTGGGGACCGTGAACCTGTGGCTCGCTCTGTTTAACCTGATCCCTGGCTTTCCACTGGATGGAGGGCGCGTCTTCCGCTCCGCTGTCTGGGCCGTCACGGGCGACATGAACCGGGCGACCCGCTGGGCGGCCAGAACGGGCCGCGTGGTGGCGGTGGGCATGATCATCGGCGGGGGGATCATGTTCCTGATGGGCAACTGGAGCAGCGGCTTGTGGCTGGCCTTCATTGGTTGGTTCCTGGACAATGCTGCTAGCCAAAGCGCCCAGCAGGCGTGGATCCGTGAGGCCCTGGAGGGCTACACGGCCGGCGATTTCTCCTCTGGTTGCCGGACGATCGATAGCAACATGCCTCTCGATTGGGTGGTACGCGACTATGTGTTGCCTCGGGGGGAGAATTGCTTTGTGGTGTCCGATGGGCAGGAGGCACAAGGTGTGGCCACACTGAGCCAGATCCAGCAGGTGCCGCGCCAGAGTTGGGGTTGGACACCCATGCGCCAGATCATGACCCCGCTGAGCAGCTTTACGCCGGTGCGAGCAGGCGAGACCGCCTATAGTGCCCTGGAGCGGATGGTATCAGAGGGCCAGAGTTTGCTCCCCGTGGTGGAAGGAAGTCGCTTCATCGGGCTTGTGCGCCAGGATAACCTGATGCGCTTTGCGCAGACACGGGCTTCGCTGGGAGGCTAGCACTCTACTTCCTCATCCCCCTTTTTGGTGAACCTGCATAGCTCGATCCCCGCCCCCTCCAGGAACCCACGGGCGATCTCGTCCGGGTAGTCTCCAGCGTAGACGACGCGCTCGATGCCGGCGTTGATGATCATCTTGGCGCAGACCAGACAGGGCTGATGGGTGACATAGATGGTGCTATCCGACACATCCACGCCGTGGAGCGCTCCCTGAATGATGGCGTTCTGCTCGGCGTGCAGCGTGCGGACGCAATGATCGTTAACCATCAGGCAGCCGGCCTCGGTGCAGTGAGGGAGATTGGAGGGTGCGCCATTGTAGCCGGTGGTCAGGATTCGTTTGTCGCGAACAATGACCGCCCCCACGGCCGCCCGGGGGCAGGTGCTGCGCTTGGCGACTTGGAAAGTGATCTGCATGAAATAGTCGTCCCACGACGGTCGAATAGGGTATTCGTTCATGGTGGGCATCTCTACTCCGTGCTGTTGGGAATGCGGGCCGCTTCCTCAAGCTTGGTGCCAAAGAGCCGGTCACCAGCATCCCCCAACCCGGGTACGATGTAGCCATGATCGTTCAAACAACAGTCCACGACCCCGATGAATATATCCACATCTGGGTGCGAACCGTGCAACTGTTCAATCCCCTCCGGCGCAGCAATGATGCCCACGTACTTGATTTGGCGGATCCCCTTGTCTTTGAGGATCTTGCAGGCCGCCGTGGTCGATCCGCCCGTGGCCAGCATCGGATCCAGCAGCAAACAGATGTCCACCTGGCTCGCGGGCGGCAGCTTGCAGTAGTATTGTACCGGTTGCAGGGTGCTCTCGTCGCGGTAGAGGCCGATATGTCCGACCTGGGCATCAGGGATCAGGTTCCAGATCGGATCCACCATGCCCAGGCCTGCGCGCAGGATTGGCACCAGGGCGATTCGTTCGGCGAGCCTGTGACCGGCAGCCTCATCCAACGGCGTAGTGACCGTAGTATCGACCAGGGCCAGGTCGGCAAGGGCTTCATAGGCCAGGAGCGTGGTCAGCTCCCACACCAGTTCCTGGAAGCGGCGCACCCCGGTATCGGTCTGCCGCAAGAAGGTCAGCTTGTGCTGTACCAGTGGATGCGTTGATTCATAGACTCGGTTCATGTTCACCCCCACAACAATGGTTTTGCAGGATCCTCTGTCGGTGAATAGGGTCAGCTTATCGTGGTTGTCGTGGCACGCCGACCAAGGGTCGCACTCATTCGCTTTCTGGACGGCTGAAGCCGTCACTACGAACTCTCTCCGACGGCCTGCTAGCCGTGCCGCTGGGCAAATCGGGCCATCCGCTCCAGGGCTTGCTCGATCTTGTCATAGGCCGTGGCGTAGGAGCAGCGGACGTGCCCCGCGCCACAGGCGCCAAAGGCGCTGCCCGGCACACAGGCGACCTTTTGCTCCATCAACAGGCGCTCAGAGAATTCTTCATCGCTCATGCCGGTGGCGCCGATAGACGGAAAGGCATAAAAGGCGCCTTTGGGTTCAAAGCAGGTCAAGCCGATGTCGTTCAGCCCATCCACGATAAGCTGCCGCCTGCGGTCGTAGCGGGCGAGCATCTCCTGTACTGCAGGCTCGCCATGCTCGAGAGCTGCCAGCGCCGCGTACTGAGCAGTGGTCGGCGCCGACATGATAGTGTACTGGTGTACCTTGCGCATGGCGGCCAGGATCCCGGCCGGGGCTGCCGCGTATCCGATGCGCCAGCCGGTCATGGCATAGGCTTTGGAAAAGCCGCCCAGCAAGATGGTCCTCCGCCGCATTCCGGGCAGTGAGGCAAAGCAGGTGTGCTCCGTGCCATAGACCAGCCGGTCATAGATCTCGTCAGAGATCACCAGCAGATCGTGCGCCTCGGCCAGGCGGGCAATATCCAGCAGTCGCTCGCGGCTCATCACGGCGCCGGTAGGATTGTTCGGGTAGCCCAGCAACAGCGCCTTAGTGTTGGTAGTGAGTTCCGTTTCAACCTGCGACGCCAGCACCTGGAAGTCATGTTCCACGCTGGTATGGATGTTTTTGGCCACACCACCGGCAAAAACCACCTCAGGATTGTAGGAGACGAAGCAGGGTTCCGGCACGATCACCTCGTCGCCATGCTCCACTGTGGCTGCCAGGGCCAGGTGCAGGGCCTCTGAGACGCCGACAGTGATCAGCAACTCACCCTCGGGATCGTAACGCAGACCGTAGAGTCGCTCCAGGTGGTTGGCCAGCGCCACGCGCAGCTCGAGGATGCCCGAGTTGGAGGTATAGTGCGTCTCACCGGAACTGAGGGATTCAATGCCCGCCCTGACGATGGCCGGCGGCGTGTCAAAGTCGGGCTCGCCGATGCCCAGCGAGATGACGTCATCCATCGTCGCCGCAATGTCAAAGAAGCGACGGATTCCCGAAGGTGGTACCGCCTTGATGTTTTGAGCTACAAAGTCTCTCATGCTAGATCCAGGACCTCCTCGTCCTCGTTGTGATGGTTTACGTTTGTTGGGCCTGTTGCCTGTGGTTGGGGCTCGGTTTCAGACTCGGACAGATCTGGTATGTTGGTACCTGGGGTCTGCAGCTGAATGGCCCACTGGCGCGCAGCCTCGTGGTAGTGCAACTGGAAACGCTCCCCTGTCTCAGCGCTCACCCAAAAGGCCGGTCCTTCCGGACATCGCCAGCGCCGCTCGACCTGGGCGACGGAGTAGCGGCGTCCGTGCCAGACGATGGCCCTCGGCTCCTGGGCATAGGTGTGACCCGAGTAGCATTCCACCCGCCCCGTCTCCAGCTCAGCCATCGGCCTGGGCGAAATCCACCCGCGAAGAGTCACCGACGTTCAATACCCGGTAGCGACCCCGCACGACGGCATCCTTCCCGATCAGCGAGCGCTCCAACATGGTGTGGTCGATGTAGGCCTCCTCGTCTATGATCGAGTCGCGGATGACGGACTGCTTGACCACGCTGCCCTCGGCGATGGTCACATAGGGACCGATGATCGAGTGCTCTACCCGGGCCGAGGCTGCGATGTACACCGGCGGCACGATCACGCAATCGGTTGTCTCCACCTCAAGGGCGCTGTCGCGGCGATTCTCCAGGAGGTAGCGGTTCGTTTTCAGTACGTCCTGGGGCGTGCCGCAATCCTCCCAGACCGAAACCTCGCGCACACCAAAGCGGGCCCCCTGTTTGATCATCAGCGTGTAAGCATCGGCCAGGTAGAATTCGCCTTTGGTCTGGATCTTGCGTTCCATCAGCTCTTCGATAACACGCAGCAACCATGCAGCGTCATGGACATAGTAGGCGCCAATGACGGCCAAACGGTTCTCAAAGCTGTCCGGCTTTTCTACCAGGTGGATGACCAAACCGTCGTCGCCCAGTACAGCTACACCGAACCGGCGGGGGTCCTCAACCTCTCTGACATAGAGGACGCCGTCCAGGCCTGACGTATCCAACCCACTCAGGTCGGCCTCGAGAATGGTATCGACAAAGATGATCAGCACCGGCCCGTCCAGGTGCTCCCGCGCCAGCCAGATGGCGTGGGCCTGGCCCAGCAACTCCTTTTGCTCTACATAACGGGCTGGGTAGGGGTAGCCTGCGGCGGCATAGTACTCTTCGATCTGTTCGCCCAGCCAGCCGACGATAAAGATGAGCTCGTCCACTTGCACATCGAGGTCGGCCAGTTTGTCCAGAATGTGACCCAGGACCGGCTTGCCAGCTACGTTGAGCAGAGGCTTGGGCTTGGACCAGGTGTGGGGCCGCATCCGCTTGCCAAAACCAGCCAGGGGTATGATGACTTTCATAGGTTCTCAGTTGCCTCCATTTTTGCTGACTATGTTTCTGAATCGGGCGGGTTCACTGGAGCTGCTCCCGCTTCGGAAGGTTGGGGCGCCGCTTGTGCCATTCTGTTGCCTGCTCGTAGGCATGGGCCACGCGCACGATGGTGGCCTCGTCAAAGGCGCCGCCCATGATCTGCAGCCCGATGGGCAATCCCGCATCGTCGAAACCGCAAGGCAGCGACAGCCCGGGAAGGCCGGCCAGCGACAATGCCAGGGTGAAAATATCCTGTAGGTACATCTGCAGCGGGTCGTCTATCTTTTCGCCGAACTTGAAGGCCGTCGTCGGCGCGGTCGGTGTCACCAGGACATCGCACTCTGCCAGCGCGCGGTCGAAATCGCGGCGGATGAGTGTCCGCACCTGGCTTGCCTTGAGATAGTAGGCGTCATAGTAACCGGCCGAGAGGGCGTAGGTGCCCAACATGATGCGCCGCTTGACCTCCGGACCCAGACCCGTTCCCCGTGTCTGGCGATAGCTGTCCCAGAGATCGGCACCGTCCAGCGACAGGCCATAGCGCATCCCATCGTAGCGGGCCAGATTGGCCGAGGCCTCGGCCGGGGCAATGAGATAGTAGACCGGCAGGGCATAGTCAGTGTGGGGCAGCGAAACATCCACAATCTCGGCTCCCAGCTCGGCCAGCGTGGCGATGGCCGCCCGAACGGCTGACTCGACCTCCGGCTGGATACCCGCAACCAGATACTCTTGGGGTACACCAATCCGCAGACCATGCACGGAGGTGCGTGGTTCCTGTCCCGGTTCGGCCAGCGAACTCGTACAATCGGCAACTGGCAGCTCTGCCGAGGTTGAATCGCGGCGGTCGTAGCCGGCGATGGCCTCCAGGAGGAGGGCGGCATCGCCCACCGTCCGGCCCAGACATCCAATCTGATCCAGTGAGGACGCAAAGGCGACCAGCCCCCAACGGCTTACCCGTCCATAAGTGGGCTTGATGCCTACAACGCCGCATAGGGAGGCGGGCTGGCGCACGCTGCCCCCGGTGTCGGAGCCGAGCGCGCCGAAGGCCAGCCCTGCGGCCACGGCGGCGGCACTGCCGCCACTCGAGCCGCCAGGCACGCGGGCCAGATCCCAGGGGTTACGGGTCGGAAAAAACGCCGAGTTCTCGGTCGACGAACCCATGGCAAACTCGTCGGTGTTGGTCTTGCCCAGGATAATGGCCCCTGCCTGTCGTAGGTTTTCAACGGCAGTGGCGCTAAAGGGCGGCACATAGTTTTCCAGGATGCGCGAGCCACAGGTGGTGGGTATCCCTTCGACGCAGATCAGGTCTTTGATAGCCAGGGGAATGCCCAGCAGGGATGGACATTCGTCTGTGCTTGCACTGTCCAACTGCCGGTCGGCTTCGGCCGCTTGCTGCAAGGCGAGCTCCGGGGTGACAGTCAGGTAGGCCTTGACGTCATTGTCGAGGGCAATGATGCGGTCCAAGACTGCCCGGGTCAGCTCAACCGAGGAGACCCTGCGCTGGCGCAACAGATCACGCACCTCACCGATGGCCAAGTGGGTCAACTCGATCATCCTTCCCCCTCGAGCACCACCGGGACCCGGAAGCAGTTGTTCTCCACGGCAGGGGCATTGGTCAGAACATCAGCCAACGGCAGAGAAGGCTGAACCTCGTCATCGCGCATGACGCTCTCCAGGGGTAATACGGAGGCGGTTGGGGGAATGTCACCGGTGTCCAGTTCTTGCAGGCGCTCGGCATATTGGAGGATGGAGGAAAGCTGCTCGCGGAAAAGCTCCTTTTCCTGATCCGTCAGGGCCAACTGTGCCAACTTGGCCACGTGCTCAACTTGCGCAAGGCTCAGCTTCATAGATCCTCATCCCTCGTGACTCGCCCCGGCATGGCGGTCGTTCGTGCGCGGGAGATTGCATCCCAACGCCGGCTATTATAGCACCTTATAGGGTGGCAAGCAAATGGCCAATTGGAGCCCACCGTGTATCGTTGCATTCTGCGCCAAAAGATGCTATAATCCATGGTAGGGAGCCCCTATGACGACTGGTCTAAATATGGAGCAACAGAAGGACACCTTGGAAGCGCTGTTGCAGGAGAACCAGAACCTGCGTGATGAGTACGTAATCCTTGCTCAGCAATTGGTCGGCCTGCGTATGGTACAGGTACTCACTCAGGAGCTGGTGTCCGAGCTGGATGTGGATCGGTTGCTGCAGCGCATCCTCCGCTCAGCCATCGACGCCGTGCATGGCACCGCTGGCGCGTTGCTCTTATTGGATCCAACCGGCGAGGAACTGATCTTCTCCGTTGTCGAGGGCGGTGGGGGGGCGGCTCTGGAGGGCCAGAGGATGGGCCGGGATCAGGGACTGGCCGGCTGGGTCGTGTCTCATAACCAACCCCTTATCATTGCCGACGTACACGAGGACAACCGATTCTACGAGCGAATCCCGGCCCAGGTGGCTTATGAAGTCACGTCGATGATCTCTGCCCCCTTGATCGTCAAGGGTGAGCCGATCGGCGTCGTCCAGGTGCTCAACAAGGCCGGGGATGCTCGCTTTGACAAGCATGACCTCGATCTGCTGACCTCGTTCGCCGCACAATCGGCCATCACCATCGAGAACACGCGGCTGTACCAGGACTTGATGCGTGAGCGCGACCGTTTGATCGCGGTTGAGGAAGAGGTGCGAAAGCGCCTGGCCCGCGACCTCCACGATGGACCGGCTCAACTGCTGGCTGCGCTCATCAACGGCATTGCCTTCGTAACCAAGCTTCAGGAGCTCGAACCGGAGAAGGTGCCCCGGGAGCTGGAGGAACTGCTCCCTGTGGCGCAAAAGGCGCTGCGCCAGGTGCGTACCCTCCTGTTCGACCTGCGTCCGGTCATCCTGGAAACCCAGGGGTTGGTGCCGGCCCTGGAATCGTACGTCGAGCGGCAACGAGGGGTGGGCGATGCTGACTATCACCTCCAGGTCGATGGCTTTTCTGAGCGGCTAGACACCCAAGCCGAGCGGGCGTTGTTCAGCATCGTCCAGGAGGCGGTCGGGAACATCAAGAAGCACACCCGAGCACAGAACGTCTGGATCGCCGTTGTCGAGCGGGACGACGAACTGCGGGTAAGCGTGCGCGACGATGGCCAGGGGTTCAGTGTCGATAGATTGGCCGACCAGTACGACCAACGTGGCAGCCTGGGTATGCTCACCATGCGCGAACGCGCCGAATCGATGGGGGGTACATTCTCGGTCCAGTCTCTGCCAGGGGCCGGGACCACGATCCGGGTGCAAGCGCGCCTATCTGCTCTGCGCGATGCAACCGCAGAGAGTCAGGGCCTGCTCCAGAGATAACCGCTCTCCTTCAGGTGCTGTGAGGATGGTGCAGTGATTGGATCTGCCGAGTCTTTTAGCCTTTTTTCTTTCTCCCCTTGAGCAATTCGGTCAGGATAAACGTGGCTGCCTCTTTGTCCAGTGGTTGGTTGTTATTGCCACACTTGGGGCTCTGAATGCAACTGGGGCAGCCTCCCTCGCAAGGGCAGTCGCGGACCGCTTCGTAGGTAGCGCGCCACAGCTCCGCCAACAGGTCAAACCCCTTCTCGGCGATGCCAACGCCGCCCGGGAACGCATCGTAGATAAACACCTGGGCTGTGTCCGTGTCGGGGTGATGCGGCGTCGACAGCCCGCCGATGTCCCAGCGGTCGCACATGGCGAACAGGGGCAAGAGCCCAATGGCTGCGTGCTCCACGGCGTGCAGCCCGCCCGCCACGTCGAGCCGCCGCCGCTTCACTCCGGCTAGGATGCCCGGCAGCACCTCCCACCACAGTGCCACCGTGTCAAAGGTCTGGGCCGGCAGGTCCAGATCCTCCATACCCAGCACCTCCTCGCGGAATTGCTGGACGCGCCGGAAGCCGATCACCTGCTGTGTGACTCGAACCTCCCCCAGGCTGACTGTGGCGCCCCCCAGTTGCTTGTGGGCCACCGGACGCAGGATGCGCAGGTCGTTGATCTCGCGCGGTTGCGTGTAGTAGCTGACCTGAACTGGTTCGAGGATGGCATGGCCCACCGTCAGGTCGAGCTCGCGTACCCGGAAGGACTCGCCCTGGTGGAGATAGATGGCGCCCGGATGAGCGCGGTACAGGGCGCTGGTGCCCTCCATCTCTTCCATCACCCGGTAGTTCTGAGCGGCATTCAGCAACAGTATCCGAGACCCGGCGAGGGCTCGCAGCGAGACGTCCTGGGCCGGGTAGGCACCCGGCCGGGGATACCACCGATCGCGTCCGGCATGGTCAACCCGGTACTCCAACTCCCCGGCGTTCTCCAGTGCGATCATGGCCGGCACAAAGCCGGGTCCGAAGAGCTGTTCGTCGTCACCCTGGGCCAGGCCGGGGGGAAGGGGAGGCTCAACCCTGGCAGCGGTCCGGGGCTGGGCGGCCGGGCGGCGTCTCCCGGGCATGGCGCGCCTGGGTGAGCGAGCCGGAGCCCGAGGCTGGGCCGCTCCATCTGAACCGGTGGAAAGAGGAGCTTCGTGAGCCGCACAAGGTAAGTGCTGCTGAAGGATGTAGGGGTTGGAGGGATCCACCAGCGCGTGTTCGTGGGACCGTCCAAACAGGTCGCCAGGATGGCGCATGAAATACTGGTCCAGCGGGTTATCGAGGGCGATGAGCACTGACAATGCGCGTCGCGTACCCCGGCCGGCCCGTCCAGCCTGCTGCCACAGGCTGGCGATGGTGCCTGGGTACCCTACCAGGACCGAAGCATCCAGGTCGCCGATGTCGATGCCTAGCTCCAGGGCCGAGGTGGCCGTCACTCCCAGCAAGCCACCGCCGGGGCGCAATCCGCGTTCGATCTCACGGCGTTCCTCGGGCCGGTATCCCGCCCGGTAGGCCCGTACCCGATCCGCCACGGGAACCTCGCCAGCCCGGGCCGGCGATGCCTCGTCCTCCAGGATGCGCCGCGCGTAGAGCAGGAGCAGCTCGGCCACGCGTCGAGCTCGGGTAAAGGCAATCGTCCGGATGTCTGCTTGTACTAGCCGGGCAAAGAGCCGGGCACCTTCGATGTTGGCGCTACGCCGCGCCGTTCGAGCCCGATCCACAAAGGGCGGGTTCCAAAGTACAAAATCGCGAGCGCCGGCGGGTGCACCATCGTCGTCCACCACCACCGGCTCGACCCCCGCCAACCGGCGAAGGTGCTCACCGGGATTGGCGATGGTCGCCGAACAGGCGATGATCTGGGGCGCCGAGCCGTAGCGGGCACAGATCCGCCACAGCCGCCGCAGGACACAGCCCACGTGCGAGCCAAACACCCCGCGGTAGACGTGGGCCTCGTCGAGGACCACGAAGCGCAGGTTGGTGAAAAAGTCAGCCCACAGAGTGTGGTTGGGCAGGATGCCCATGTGCAGCATGTCGGGGTTGGTGAGGATGATGCTCGCTTCGCGACGCAGCCGGCCGCGGACACCGCGCGGGGTGTCGCCGTCATAGGTGCCAAAGCGCTTGTTTTCCAACGCGGACTGGGCAGGCTTGCCCTGGGTCAGTTCGCGCAGGCTGCGCAACTGATCCTGGGCCAGCGCCTTGGTCGGAAAGAGGTACAGGGCACGGGCCCGCCAGTCAGCGACCAGGGCTTCCAGCACCGGGACGTTGTAGGCCAGGGTCTTGCCGCTGGCCGTGGCAGTGGCCAGGATGACGTGCTGGCCGCGGCGGGAAGCGTTGATGGCCAGGGCCTGGTGGCTATAGAGCTGCCTCGCGCCCACTCCTTCCAGGGCCGCCTGCACGGCTGGCGCCAGTGGCTTTTCCAGCTTGCCGTAGCGCCCCCGGCGAGCCCTCAGCCGCTCCACGTGGACCACCTGGCCCTGGTATCCCGGCAGCTTGTTGATCTGCTTGACAAAGGCAGCCGTGTCCATGGGGGCTATTCTACCATGGAACACGATTTCGCTCAAATGTTCTACTGCTTTGGTGCTCCGGGTGCTGAAGACTCTTGATGAGCGAAGGTCTCCCGCCCGAGCCCTATCGGCCCGAGCCCTACGACCCACTCAAGGTTGGACACCGGCCGAACAGAGCAGCCCCTGACGAGAAGCGTGAGCATTGGGACAAAAGAAACCTGCCGTCCACGAATAGGCACACCGTGAATTCACGATCTGCTCGTGGACGGCAAGGATCTAGGAGGAACGTTTAGCTGTTGGTTGAGCCCTTACCCGTACCTGCGGATCAGGGAAGATCCACAAAATCGGAGAGGTACGCTCTCGCCGATTTGGTATCCAAACGGTAGGTCACGTCGGTAGCGCGGCACCAGGCGTCGCCGGTCACCGTCAACGACACAACCATGTCGCTGTCACCCAAAAAGTGCGGGCCACCCGAATCCCCGTAGCAGGTGCCGCCGTTGCCGGTGGAGGGGTTCATCGAGAGCTGGAGCCAGAAGGGCTTGAGCGCCTGGAACGTCTGCTCTGCATAGTAGCGCTCGCCTGCGCTACCTATGGCATGCTGGCCCTTGGTCTTTTCGTCCCGCAAACGACCGTACCCGACGGTGATGAACTCCTGGCCCTTGAGCTCGTGAGCCTTCTTCATGTCATCCAGCAATCCCGCTGACGGCAGCGTGGCCGGGTCGATGCCATGGACCGGGTCTTCTGCCGTGCTTGGGATCGGCTCATCCAGGATGATGACCGCTACATCGTGCAGGTCGTGGTTGTCATGACCATAGTTGGGGTTGATGTCGTAGGTGCC
>JASFHU010000041.1:0-13799 GCA_050123055.1 Anaerolineae bacterium | reverse complement strand
TAGCGTGTCTTTTGCTGGGTCATCTGGAGCTGCTTGAGCCTCAGGCACCTCGGTGCTGGCCAGCCGTTCCAGGGCTGCGTGTGCCGCAGCCTGGGCTGCTTGCTGCTTGCTGGGACCACGGCCCTGGCCGTACACCCTATCCCCGATGGTCACGGCCACGATAAACTGCTTGGCGTGGTCGGGTCCGCTTTCGCCGATCGTCGAGTAGCGGGGGGTGAGGTGCATTCGGGCCTGGGCCATCTCCTGGAGGCTGCTTTTTGAATCCTTGTCCAGGCGGTCGTGCAGGGTGCGCGAGATCTCGGGCACGACGAGCGGTGCGATAAGGCGCTGTATGGCGTCGATCCCCTGGTCCAGGTAGAGTGCGCCCACCAGGGCCTCAAACGCGGCACATAGCGTGGCTGGCCGGTTCCGCCCCCCACTCTCGGCCTCACCGTGGCCCATAAGTAGGTGCCGGCCCAGATCCCATTCGCGGGCAAAGCGGGCCAGGGTGCTGCGCCGGACCAGCACGGAGCGCAGGCTGGTCAGGGGACCCTCTCTCATCTCGGGGAAGCGGTGGTAAAGGTACTCGCCAGTCACAAAGTCGAGAACGGCGTCGCCCAGGAATTCCAGGCGTTCATTATCCTCGAGGGGAAAATCGGGATGCTCGTTCAGGTAGGAGCGGTGGATCAGGGCGCGCTGCAACAGGCTCTTGTCTCGAAAGTCAATGCCTAACCTCTGTTCCAGTTGATTGAGTTCAGTCATGATTTGGTTACGGAACCAGGGGCGCCAGAGAATCCAAAGCTACCTTTGGACGCTGTGGCGTCGCGAGTTCGCGACGACCTCCTTTCGCTGTGGTCGACGTTCTGTCGACTCCTTGCCGGCTTGATAGCCGCCGAAGCCAAGCTGGCACGATGCGAGCTAGCTTCTTCCTGCTGTGCCGGAAATTGGAAGGCTAGCGGTACGCCTTTAGGGCCAGCGTGGCGTTGTGCCCGCCAAAGCCAAACGAGTTGGAGAGTACCACATCCAGGTCGGCCCGCCGCGCCTGATGGGGCACATAGTCCAGGTCGCAGCCCGGGTCGGGCCTATCCAGGTTGATGGTTGGCGGGATGATGCCTTCGCGCAGAGCCTGGACGCAGATGGCGGCCTCCAAGGACCCGGCGCCAGCGGCCAGATGGCCGGTCATCGACTTGGTTGAGCTGGCGGGAACCCTGTAGGCGTGCTCGCCCAGGGCAAGCTTGATGGCCGCCGTCTCGGCGGGATCGCCGAGCGGGGTACTTGTGCCGTGGGTGTTGATGTAGGACAAGTCGGCGGGCTTGATCCCGGCTCGTTGCATGGCCAAGGTCATGCAGCGGGCTGAGCCAGCACCCGTGGGATCGGGCGCTGTGACGTGGATGGCGTCGGAGGTTGCTGCATAGGCCATCACCTCGGCCAGGGGCTCGGCTCCCCGGGCGAGGGCATAGTCCAGGTCCTCCAAAACCAACACAGCCCCGCCCTCAGAAAGGACAAATCCATCACGGTCCACGTCGAAAGGTCGGCTGGCCTTACGTGGGTCGCTATTGCGACGGGATACGGCGCGCATGCGGATGAACGCTGCCATTCCGATGGGTGTGAGGGCTGCCTCAAAGGAACCGGCAAACATGGCCTTGGCGTGGCCACGGAGGATGGTTTCGTAAGCATGGCCAATGGCGTCAACACCGGTGGCGCAGGCCGAGGCCACCCCCAGGTTCGGTCCCTGCGCCCCTGTGCGCAGGGCGATGGTCACCGCAGGTGTGTCTACGGTGATCATGGGCACGAGGAAGGGGCTCACGCGGCGATGGCCCTTTTCCCGTAACTTGTCCAGCTCTTCCGTATAGGTCCAGATGCCGCCAATGCCCGAACCAGCAATGACGCCGATGTCGTGGGCATTGTGTTGGTCCACCCTCAGCCCCGACTGGTCCAGGGCCTGCCCGAGGGCAGCGATGGCAAAGTGGGTGAAGCGATCTGCCCGGCGCGCATCCTTGGCATCCATATAGTCTGTTGCGACAAAGCCATGGGCCTCGCCGGCAATGCGCACTTCGTAGTCGCTCACGTCAAAAAGGGTGATGGGGCCGATGCCCGATCTTCCCGCGACCAGGTTCTGCCACATGGTGGCAACGTCCAGCCCCACTGGCGAGATGACTCCCATGCCAGTGATGACGATCCGTTTGGCTTCCATCTGAGTGAATCTTCTCCTTGTCAAGTCAGGTACTACGGGAAGCGGCCGAGCCCGCGTGCCCTTGGGCGGCCAACCGGGCCTCATACTTCTCCAACACGCCCTCCAGGGCGGCTTCCAGATCAACATCCAGGCTCGCAGCTAGGGCGATCAGTGAATAGAAAGCGTCGCCCAATTCCTCGGTCAGGGCCGAGCCGGGTGTCAGCGACGACTGTCCATAGTCACTGGCTTCCAATAGCGCCTTGGCAACCTCTCCAACCTCGGAGACCAGATCCAGGGCATGGGTTTGGGGTGTGTGGCCCAGACCATGGTGCTCTAAAAAGTCGCGTGTCCGTGTCTGAAAGGCCATGGGACGCTACTCGGGATCCGTCTTGAGGCCATGTCCCGTCAGGAGCACGACCAGCGGGGCGCTCTTCGGCGTCTGTGATAGTTCCGTCACGGCAGCTACAGCCACAGCCGAGGTTCCCTCTACATAAAACCCCTGGCGCGCCAATTGGTTGCGCGCCTGCTCGATCTGTTGCTCGGTGACGTTGACTATGGTGCCACCCGTTTTCCGCACGGCGGCCAGGATCTGGGCGCCCCGCGCTGGCTGGCCGATGGCGATGCCAGTAGCAACGGTCGGGCCAGGGGCCAATGGCTCGACGGTCTTCCGCTCCTCGCAGTAGGCTTGGTAGATGGGTGCGCAGGCCGCAGCTTGCACGGCGAGCAGGCGGGGTAGGCGGTCGATCAGGCCTGCCTGCTGCAGCCGGCGGAAGCCACGGTAAGCGCCCAGCAGAAGGGTGCCGTTTCCTACCGGCAGAACCAGGGCATCAGGAGCGACATAACCCAACTGTTCCCACAGCTCGTAGGCCAGCGTTTCGATGCCAGCCAGGAAGAAGGGATTGTAGACGTGGCTGGCATAGAATGCGCCGTGGGCCGCTGCAGCCCAGGCGGCCAGGGCTGCGTACTCGCGCTTGCCATTGATCTGGATGACCTCGGCGCCATGGGCATCCATCTGGGCCAGCTTGGGACCCGCGAGAGTGTGAGGGACACACAGATCACAGGCGATGCCGGCGCAGGCAGCATAGGCCGCCAGGCTGGCCCCGGCATTGCCAGACGAGTCGTCGACGACTTGCCCGATGCCGAGTCCACGCAGGGCTGTCACCAGGATCGATGCCCCGCGGTCCTTGAAGGATCCGGTCGGGGAGGTCGATTCGAGCTTGAAAAACAGGTCTTGCCCGGCCCATTGGAGTAGCAGGAGGGGGGTGTTCCCCTCGCCGAGCGTGACCGGCTCCCAGGCCGGTTCCAGGGGCAGCAGCCGGCGGTAGCGCCACAGGCCGGGCTGAGCAGGATCGATCAGATCCGCGTCGAAGGCGGGCCAGTGCTGTAGATCGAACAGCCCACCGCAGGCGCAACGCCAGTCGCGGCTGTCCAGCGGGTAGGTCTCGCCACAGGTTGAGCAAATGAATAGATTCGGCTCGGACATTGGGGGGATTATAGCACAAATGCGGCGAGACCGAAAACAAACCTGAGGCTGTTGCGCAAACGCAAAAAGTAGGCTACAATGGGCGCCGTCTCGTGAGTTACGCACCGAGCGGGAGGCAAGGATGAGGACCAGGGATTATACACGCCTGTTGGCTGAACTCAAGGATGCCTATGCCGAATATGCGTCTCGATCCAGGGCCTTGCAGGAGCGAGCGCAGCACAAGCTGGTGGATGGTGGTAGCCACACGTTGCGGCTCTTTGAGCCGTTTCCGCCCCGCATCGCCGCCGCCAAGGGGGCCTGGGTGACGGACGAGGATGGACACCAGATCCTGGACTTTTGGCAGGGACACCTGTCCAACATTTTGGGCCACAACCCGCCGGTGCTGACTCGGGCACTGGCCCGCGCTTTCGAGGACGGTTCGGGACTGCAGACCGGCTTTGTCGATCGGCTACAAGTGGAGACGGCTGAGATCTTGTGCCGGCAGACAGGCTCGGAGCGGGTTCGATTTACGACCAGCGGGACGCTGGCGACGATGTACGCCATCCTGCTAGCCCGTGCCTACACCGGCCGCACGCTGGTGATGAAGGTGGGTGGTGGCTGGCATGGCGCCCAACCCTGGGCACTGAAGGGGGTGGGTTACCATGCCGGAAACGGCGATGGGTTCCAGCGGGTCGAGTCTGAGGGGGTGCCCTCGGCCGTAACCGATAAGGTGATCGTAAGCGACTATAACGATCCCGAGCGGTTGGGTGATCACTTTCGGGAATATGGAGATAGATTGGCCTGCTTTATCGTCGAGCCCTTCCTGGGGGCAGGGGGATACGTGCCGGCCACGGTCGAGTATCTGCGCAGGGCTCAGGAACTGACAGAGCGCTACGGTGCGGTGCTGATCTTTGATGAGGTGATCTCGGCCTTTCGCTTCCGTCCCGGGAGTCTGGCAGGCCTGTACGGCGTGGAGCCAGACCTGGCTACCTACGGAAAGATCATGGGCGGCGGCATGCCGGTGGCTGCGGTGGCAGGACGGGCCAGCATCATGGACCTGGTCGGGCGCACCGGAGGGCACAAGGTCAAGTTCTCCGGTGGCACCTACTCGGCCCACCCGGCTTCGCTGCTGGCGGCCAAGACGCTCATGACAACCCTGGTGGAACAGGAGGCGGAGATCTATCCCAAGCTGGCCGATCTGGGCGCCCGCGCCCGCCAGGCAATGGAGACCGCCTTTGCCGGGGAGGGGATCTATGCCTGTTGTACCGGCCACAGCGACAGCGTGTTGCCGGGCAGTTCGATGTTCATGCTTCACTTTCCCTACCGGGAGGGCGCCTGCCTGGAGGGGCTGCAGGACTGGCACGATCCCAAGGTCTGTGACATCGAGCTGAGGCGGCAGGTGATCGACCTGGCCCTGCTACTGGAAGACGTGTTCATGATCCACGGCCATGGTGCGGTTTCGACGGCCCACTATGAGGGGGATGTCGACCGGCTGGCTGGGGCCTGCCGCAGTGCGGCGAGACGGATCAAGCCCTATCTGTGAGCCAGTGACAGGCCGGTTCAGATAGCCGTGGCGTCTTGTCAGGACGGCACCGCCAGGCCGCTGAGCCAGGCCCAGACACGCTGTCCCAAGGTAGGTTGGATATCGTCGTGGATTCCCAGCTCGTACTCGTTGGTGGACAATGTTTGGCCCCTATGATGCAGCTCGCAGCTCAAGCGCCACTTCCTGCCCGGCGGTAGGCTCCAGCAGATGCTCGCGACCTGCCCGGCCGAATCGGCCGCCACGTCCACTGCCAGGCTGAACCGTTCTGCAGGCACCCCAGCCCCGTCCCAGAGCACAACCACCACCTCGCATCCCTCCAATGCCTCGTGCCGGTCGTTGATAATCCACAGGTCACAGGTGAACTCGTCGCCTGCCTGGTAGCGCCGCAGCGGATAGTCCAGGCTGATGAGCAGGGGGGTAAAAAGCTGTCTCACCTTCTCGAAGGCCGGCTTGGGCTGGCACGCATGAGCTACCAGTGCCCAGGAGATGGCCGGCCAGGGTTCGTTCAGTTGCCAGATCAATACGCCGCCCCCCCCATGGACTTTGCGACGACGGTGGTATTCCACGGCGATCTGCAGGGCGTGGCCCTGGGCCCGCTGGCTAGCCTGGACAAAGGCCAAGAGATCGGGCTCTTGGCCCTGCGTAAAAGGCTCCGCATAGCGTCGCAGTTTCTGCAGATCGGCGCCGTGATAGGCCCAAGAGGGCCCGGGTGGCCAGAGCTCGTCTGGAGGGATGAATTGCTCGAGGGCCTCCGCGTCGGGCGGCGCCTGGAGGCCGAATTCGCTGGCAAAAAGGGCCGGGTCGTCCCGGTAGGCAACCGGAGGGTGAAAGTTGTGCCACACCTTCCAGTTGTGACTGTCGCCCCCGGCGGGTGAGGCCGGCAGAAAGGGCCGGTCGGGATCCTCCTGACAGATGACCCGCTGCAGCGTGGCCACCACGGGGGCGTTGCGCTGGGGACTGAATTCGTTGCCGCCACACCACAGGACGAGGCTGGAATGGCTGCGCAGGTCACGGACGATGGCCCTCGCTTCATCCTCCAGCAACCGTAGATAGTCGGGCGAGCGGGGAAAACGGGTCAAAAAGGCACAGGCCAGGGGAAACTCTTGCCAGACAAGGATGCCCAGCCGGTCGCACAGGTCGTAGAATGCCTGTTTCTCGCGCAGACCGCCCCCCCAGACGCGGAGCATGTTCATGTTGGCCCCGCGGGCCAGCATGAGAAGGGCGCGGTAGTCCGCTTCGTCGACGCGCCCGGGGAGGATGTTGGCCGGCACCCAATTGGCGCCGCGGGCGTATACGCGCCGGCCGTTGATGCGCAGTGTCCAGCCATCCAGTTCCACCTGGCGCAAACCAAAGGCCCGGGTCAAGGAATCGAGCGGCTGGCCTCCCTCCGAGATTTCGACCGTGAGGCGGTATAGGTCCGGACATCCTTGATCCCAGGGCCACCAGAGACGGGGTTGAGAAAGGGTCAGTTCCAGGTTATGGCGATTGACTCCAGGAAACAGCTCGACCGGCTGCCGGCAAACCGAGGGCGGGCCTTCAAAGGTTTCGCCGGCCAGCGTGCAGCGAATCTCGGCCGCGCGCCGGGAGGCGGCATCCACCTCGATCTCGACGGTCACCTGTGCGTCATCCCCGACCAGTCGCTGCACCAGGGCCACATCCCGGATGAAGGCGTCACCCGTGACGATGGCCTGGACGTCGTCCCAGATGCCCATGGTCCGCAGGGGCGGGCTAAAGTCCCAGCCGAAGCCCATCTGGCATTTGAGGGTATCGCGGCGCTGGGGGAAGCGGCCACCGGTGCTTGCCGTCCTGGACTCGACATAATTCCAGAATCGCTCTCTCGGGCCGCTCCGGCGAGCAGGGAGCCACTGAGAGCCCAAGATACGAACTGCGAGCCGGTTCTCGTCGCCCAGCAGGGTGGTGACGTCGTACACCTGGGGGGAGAACATGCCCTCGTGCCGGCCCAGGTGGTGACCGTTGACAAAGATGTCGCCAATATAGTCCACACCGCGCAGCACGAGGTGTACGCGGTGGGTGGGAGAAGGGCGGATAGGAAGCTTGCGGACCAGCCACCAGCAATGCTCGTCCACCCACTGGCTGGTCTCGGCCTGGGCGCCGTAGTACAGGTCGGGCAGATGACCAGCGCGGACGAGATCGGCGCGGATGTTGCCAGGCACGGTGGCGGGCAACCATTCCGTTATCTGCTCTAGCTCGCCCCAGGTGGCGCGACCTGGCTGGCCGCTGGCCGGCGCTTGGCCCAACTGCCAGCCATCACCACCCAGGTCCAGAACCTTGCGGCTCATCGATCCTCCGGAGAGGGGTTGGGCTTGCCCAGAAATCAAAACCACCGGCCCGAAATGGATCCGGTGGTTTTGATTCCAAAGCCCCGCTGTGCCGTGTGCCTTGTTGGTTTTGAACCTGCATTATCAGGTGGGAGTCTACCCATCGGTTGTTGCCTTGCCTTCGGCGAGGCTATCGCATCCCCTCTGGTGCCCGACTCCCTTTTCTCGGGTGTTGGCTCAAACCTCTCTACAGACATCACGCACACAGCAGGGTTTTGTCAACCCTATGGTAGCACAAAACGGAAAAACGTGCAAATCTGTGCAGTGACAGTTTTGTTTCCGGGTGAACGGCTCGCCTTCGCAGCGCCAGGCAGGCTCCGCCTGGCGATCATGATACTAGAGCACATCTGAATCTGCTAGCAATAGGGCGAAACAGGTCTCCAGACAAGGGGTCTGGCAGCCTGCCGGATAGCGCTGAATCTGTGCTGGCGCCATCCCGCAAAAAGGACGGGCACGCCTCTGGAGCCCGTCCCTATCTTGCTCAATCCGCTCTTTGTTCAATGCAGGTCCGTTGCAGCAGCCAAGGACCAGTGCCCGATTGCCCTAGCCCCCGTCCTCCACACGGATGTGGAGGGCCTGGAGTTGCTCCTCGCTGACTGGCGAGGGGGTGCCGACCATCGGGTCGGCGGCGCTCTGGGTCTTGGGGAAGGCCATCACCTCGCGGATGTTGGGCTCGCCGGCCAAGAGCATCACCAGGCGATCGATGCCCGGAGCGATACCGCCGTGGGGCGGAGTGCCGAACTCGAAGGCTTCTAGCATGTGGCCGAATTGCTGCTTGGCATCCTCGACGTCGAGGCCGATCAGCTCGAATACCTTTTCCTGGACCTCCCGTTGGTGGATTCGGATGCTCCCACCCCCGATCTCATAGTTGTTACACACCAGGTCGTGCTGGAGTCCGCGAACGGCGCCCGGGTCCGAGTCCAACAAGGGAATGTCCTCCAACGTGGGGGAGGTAAAGAGGTGATGGCTGGGATCCCAGCGCTCTTCTTCCTGGTTCCAGGTAAAGAGGGGCCAGTCGAGGATCCAGGCCATGGCCAAGACATCATCATCCCGCAAGCCGAGCCGGTCACCCAACTCGATGCGCAAGCGGCCCAGCGCCTCGGCGACAATGGCCGGTTGATCGGCAACAAAGAGCAACAGGTCGCCTGCGTTGCCTTCCAGGCGGTCGACGAGGGCAGCCACAGTCTCCTGGCTGACGAATCTGGCAAAGGAAGAACGCACGCCTTCCTCTCTGACGGCCAGCCAGGCCAGCCCCTTCGCGCCGTGGGTTTGAACCAATGTCGAAAGATCGTCAAGTTGCTTTCGACTGTAATCAGCCAACCCAGGTGCGCGGATGCCTTTGACCTGGCCGCCCGCGGCTACCGTGCGGCTAAAGACGCCGAAGCCGCATTCTGCCACCAGGTCGGTCACGTCGACCAGCTCCAGTCCGAAGCGCAGATCCGGATTGTCCTTGCCAAAACGTTCCATGGCCTGGTGATAGGTCAAACGAGGGAAGGGTTTGAAGAGTAGAGTCTTGTCGGTCAGCTCCTCCACGATTCGGGTGTACATCTCTTCGATGAGTTGAAGGATATCTTCTTGCTCCACAAAACTCATCTCCAGGTCGAGTTGGGTGAACTCGGGTTGGCGGTCGCCACGCAGGTCTTCGTCGCGGAAGCAACGGGCGATCTGGAAATAGCGCTCAAATCCGGCGACCATGAGCAATTGCTTGAGTTGTTGGGGCGACTGGGGCAGGGCAAAGAACTGGCCCGGGTGGGTCCGGCTGGGGACGAGATAGTCACGGGCGCCTTCGGGCGTGCTCTTGGTCAGGATCGGCGTCTCGATCTCGATAAAGCCCCGCTCATCCAAAAAGTCGCGGATGAACTGGACGACACGATGGCGAAGGATCATATTTCGCTGCATTCTCGACCGGCGCAGATCCAGGTAGCGGTACTTGAGCCGCAGGGCCTCTGCTTCGCCGGCCTCGCGGTCGATGTAGAAGGGCGGCGTTCTGGATGAATTAAGGATCGTTGCCTCGTCGGCTGCGACCTCGATCTCGCCGGTGGGCATGTCAAGATTCACCGTGCCTTCTGGGCGGAGGTGGACGGTGCCCTGGATCTGGAGCACCCACTCGTTTCGAGCCTGGTCGGCAATGGCGTGGGCCTGTGACGCGGTTTCCTGGTCAAAGGTCACCTGGACGATACCTGAACGGTCGCGCAGGTTGACAAACAGTACGCCGCCATGGCTGCGATAGCGGTGCACCCAGCCGGCAAGTGTGACCTGCTGCCCGCTATGCCTGGCACGCAGTTCGCCACATTGGTGAGTCTTGAGCATGATTATCCCTCCCTGGTCGCCAGATTGGGCGGTATGATACACCTGGCCTGGAAAAAAGTCAAGCCGCCGGATGAAAGTCCGGCGGCTGTAGCTAACAAGCGTGAAAACTAGAAAACTGAGGCTAGCTTGTCACTGCCCGAACCTGTTGCAATTGGCTCGCCACGTCCTGGAAGGAGGGATCCAGATCCATGATCTGTTCAAAGGCGGCCAGTGCCTCCGATCTCTGATCGGCCTCCCAGGCTCTTTTTCCCTGCGCGTACAGGGCGCCCAGTTGTCTCTGCAATCGCACCCGATCCAGCAGTTTAGGCGTGTCCAGATAGTCCCGGCGAAGGACCTGGATCTGGCTCAACGCTTCCTCGGCCTCAGCCCATCTCTTTTCGCGCAGGTCCAGTTGTGCCTGCTTGTACAGCTCATCCAATTTCCGCTGTAGCTTGGCTTCTTCCAATTGCTCCTTCGCCTTGGAGTGTTCGGGGTCCAGAGCGAGTACCTCTTCATAGTGTATGATGGCGTTTAGCCAGCGGCGCTGACGGAGCGCCTTTGCGCCAGCCACGAAAGCTTCTTCGGTCCGCCGCTGTCGCTGAACCTCGATCAGTCGCGCCTGGGCATGGGGATAATCGGGCCGCATCGAAAGGATGGTTTGATAGTGTTCGGTGGCCTCGGTCCAGCGCCCAGCCCTGAATGCCTCTCCAGCTTTCTGGCCCAGGTAACGGAGTTGCTGCTCGTGAACAGCCGCCTGCAGCAATCCGGTGGCATCCAGATACTCCTCGTTTGTGGCAACGACCTGTTCCAAGAGATCGATGGCCCGCAACCAGTCGCCGCTTCTATATGCCTGCTGGCCTCGTTCGTACAGGCCCTCCAGGGTGCGCATGCGGTCTGCCTGTCGCAACCGGGCTTCGGACTCGCCATACCCCGGCGAGATGGCCTGGATCTTGCAAAAGATCTCGGCTGCCGCTCCCCAGTTTTCGTCCTCAATCATGGCCAGACCCGTAGCGTGCATGTTGGCCAGGTCCTGCCTCTGCCGGCTATCTCCAAGCATGTCCAGCGCGTAGCGGTAGCCAGGCTCGATGGTGGTGATGGTGGTGAAGGTCTCTATAGCTTCGTTCCAGCGTCCCTGGCTGTAGTGATTCAGTCCCTGCCGGTAGAGCTCGACCAGCCTGACCTGTTGTTGAGCTTGGCGAAGCTTTGCCCTGGCGTCCAAAAAGTCTGGTGACTGGTTCACAACCCAGGTAAGGTAGCCCAGAGCGCCTTCGAGGTCACGCTTGTCCAGGCACTCTACGCCCTGGCGATATGCCTGGTCAAGTCGGGCTTTGTGCCAGACCTGGGACGCGAGATCAGCCGTATCCTGAAAATCGGGCTCTGTCAGGCTGATCTGTTCCAGGTTTGCCAGCGCACCGTCCCAATCGCGGTCGGTGATACATTGCTGTGCCTGTCGGTAGAGACTGGAAAGTCGGTACTCGCGCTCTGAGCCACGGCCCTTGGCACGGTTATGTTCCTTTCGCCGGACTGTTCGCCGGTGCATCCCTTTTCCTCATTCCCTATGACCCTACGGGCCCCAGGCAAGCGTCTCCCAGGTCCATCCGGCTTGTTCGATGGGTGGGATATTAGCAACCTCGCCCTCCAAGGAACCCCCCAGGTCAAAGAGTTTCTGCTGGCCAGAACCGTCCGGCCGCATCACGTACACCGCCCAGATGCCGTCGCGGTCGCTGACAAAGGCCAACCATCGACCATCTGGCGACCAGATTGGCAGTCCGTCCCGGGCCCCATTCTTGGTCAGGCGCTTGGGCTCCGGGACCTGTTGCCCGCCTGGCGGGTGGGTGGTGGTGGTATAGATCTCCCAATTACCATTATTGTTAGACATAAATGCGACCTGGCTGCCGTCAGGCGAGGTTGCCGGCGCCGTGTCATGTTCCCGACCGGTGAGCCTGGTGAGGTTTGTGCCATCGTCGGCGATGGCATAGAGCCCGCACTTGTCGACGGGGCACTCCCAATAGACAATCCGGCCATCAACTGCCCAGGCGGGAACGCGGCCAAAGATGTCACCCCCCTCGCGGCGCACGCGGTCACCTTCGAGTCCCCAGGTACGATAGAGGCGCCAGCGGCGATCCAGTTCCTGCTGAGATGAGAAAGTGATGCTTTGGTTATTGGGAGACCAACTGGGATGGGCTGCCTCATGAAACTCAACCCAGGTCCACGTGTTCCCGTCGGCGAGTTCTCGCACCAGAATTCCCCGCTGGCCGATGTCCCAGGAGCGGTAGGCCAACCGTTTTCCACTTGGACTGAGGGCAGGCTGGCTGGCCTGCCCGACCAGGATATCCCTCTCGCCGCTGTCGAGTCGCATGACGTGGATGTCAAAGGTCCGGCGGTCAGGGTTGGAATCGTAGACCGGGAAGTAGATGCGCCCAGATAGGCCGGACGCTGCAGTCACCGTGGGCTTTGCGGCTGGCACGGTGGTGGGGGTGGGTCGCGGGGTCGGCTCGGCGGTGGGAGTTTGGGTGGCAGTCTCTGTGGGGGTGAGAGCCGGTCGGGAGGTTGCCGTCGATGTTGCGGTTGGCCCGCTGGCACTGCCGGTGACTGTGGCCCGCGGACGCGTTGCCGTGGGTGCGGTTGTGCGGCTGGATGTGGGCGTGCTGCGGGGAGTACTGGTCGCTGTGGCACGAGCAGACTCGACCACCTGTGGTGTGTCTGACGGAGAGGAAGCAGCCGTCTCGGTGGCAGCGATCTGGGCTATGGCTGTGGCCTCGGCCAGCGCTGTGCCCTCGGCTGCCGTTGAAGCTTCTGCTACCGCCGAGGTTTCAGCAGCCCGGGTCATGTCAGTATCCGGCCTTCCCCGGCGGTCGGCATTCCAGCCAAAGATGAGAGAGAGGCTTGCCACCAGCAAGAGCGCGATCAGGGAGATAACCAGGCAAGGGGTAAGTGAGCGTCGCTGGCGGCCATCCTCTGCTGGCGGCGGCGCTCCGGCTGCGAGCGGCGGGGAGACCAGTTCCTGCTCGATGGATGGTTGGTCCTGGATCCACTGGCCATCGTCGTAGCGGTACCACTTGCCGGTGTACCAGCCGATCTTCCATTGGGTGCCGAGGTTGTCGGTGAAACGCAGTTGCTCGACCTCGGACTTGAATTCCTCTTCACCGAGTTCACCTCGCAACATCTGCTCGTGCAATTGCTGGTAGGTTGACTCGAGTTCACTGACAGTCATTGCCATCGACCTCTCCAGTTCAGGATTTCGACGTGAAACCGGACACAGGCCCGGTCAAGATTATACCAGACGGTTGCGCTTTGTGCAACCTGAAGGACTAGGCCCTGAGGAGTAGCTGCTGGTCCGTGGGCTATGCTTATCTGAAGAACATGATATACATGGCGCCCAGGACCAGGAAGGGGCCATAGGGGATGGCGGTGAAGAGGGAGTAACGGCGCAAAAGTACGGCGCTCACAAACCAGTAAAGGATCCCGCCCAGGCCGCCCAGCAAAATGGCGACCAAGAGGGCTGCCAGTACGTCGGGAAAACCGAGGACCAGACCGATAAACCCACCTAGCCGCACGTCGCCGAAGCCAAAGGCCACGGCATGGATCTGTTTGCCCCTGATCCGGCTCATAACCTTGACAAAGAGTTCGCCGAGGAGGTAGATCAGGTATAGGACGCCAAAGCCTACGGCACCGCCAAGGAGGGCTAGCCGGTAGAAATGGGGCTGTGGATGGAACAGGCTGCCCAGCAACGCAAGGATCCAGGCAGGGTAGATCACAATGGTAAGGATCAGTTTGTGTTCGAGGTCGATGACCAGTACCAAGACGAATATGGCCGAGTAGACCGTGTAGGGGATGAGGAATGCAAAGTCGCCCGCCATTCCGTACCAGTACCAGAGAAAGCCAAAAAGAGCCGCCGTTCCCAGCTCTACGAGGGGATGGCGCCAGGGTATCGGCGCCCCACAGTGAGGGCAGGCGGGCTTTAGCCTGAGGAAGGCCAGAGTGCTGATCCAGGCCCATGCCGGGCGGGGTGCG
>JASFHU010000040.1:0-13846 GCA_050123055.1 Anaerolineae bacterium | reverse complement strand
GATTCTGCAAGGGGACGCGATCTTTACGGGGCTCAACCCCCAGACGACAGCGGCGCCAGGCCTGCCAGTGACCAAGGCCGTGGTGAGCGAGTGGCTGCCCAATGGCGACATTGGCGACCTGAACCTGGACGACGAGCCCCTGCCGGTGGCAGGCTACCGGGTCAGCGGCATCCACTATAGCCTCACCGACGTCATGCTCAGCAGCTTCTACAGCGAACCGATGAACGAGAGCAGCCTGCCCGACACGCTGGGCCTGGATCAAAGGGCCAACCTGGTCGAACTACCCCAAGATCTGCTCATCAACGGCGAGCTGACCCCCGACTCGCTATTGAGATGCGCCCGCAGTGTACGGGTCGGCTGCGGCTTCATCGTGCTGGATGGCGAGGGCTCGGTCCAGTTCTTTGGCGAGCTCGAACCCGAATCGCCGCAGCCGGCCTCCATCATGGCCGGTGGCCTGCCCTTTGCGCCACCAACTGGCAGCTTGCCCATCCTCAACAACCAGGTGGTTAGCGCCACCATCACGCTGGTCCTCAATGGACCCAAGGTGCACTGGGTGTGGCCGGTGCTGAACGATGCCCTCGATTTCCCCATCCCTCTCAAGTTCCTGGGCAATACCGAGGGCGGCGCCCTGGCCATGGTGCTCAGGGATGCCCGGATCCTCCCCGCCCCCTTGCCCAGCATGCTGCACGCCGACCTGGGCCTGGCCGTTACCTTCGACTGGAACGCCAGCGACGGCTTCTTTGACGAGATCGGAATCCAGCTCGGCTATGCCGCCAGCCAGGCCGCCTTCCGCGCCCTGGCCATGAACCGGCCCATGACCGACACCATCGGCACGAGACCCTACGAGAAATGGGATTGGGTCAAGGATGACATTGCCGAGTGGGCGTTAAAGTTCGACTACTCCATCGGACCCGGAAAAGAGGACGACCCGGTCGACCTGGCGGAGCTCATCTGGGAGAATTGGGGCACCAAGCCCTTCAGCCAGACCTTTAATGTCCTGGAGCCGGTGCTGGATGCCAGAAATGGGTCCGATGCCTATGACATCGCCGGTATCGAATCTCATCTCTACGACGTGCTGGATTGGGCCAACGTGGATCTCAACACCGGCCTGGCCCAGATGGTCTACGTGCAGACCAGCCTGACCAACGGCTATATCGAAATGCTACGCTTCGGCGGCGAGTTTCGGGCCGAATTTGATCTCGGGCTCGGGCCCCTCGACCCCTTGCTGGGGGTGGACTGGCTCAGCTTGATAGAATTCAACAAGGACGGTGAATTCCTCGTCCATGGAGAGGACCTCCAGATCTCGATGCTGGGAGAATTCTATCCCTTTGCCGACTTTGACCTGCTCATCGGAACCGCCGAGGGCAACAAGCGCATAGAGGGGGGCATCGACTTTGAAGAGCTGGAGATCCCCACGCTGTTCAGCCTGGATCTCTCTGGTGTGTACGGAAGCGGCCAGTATGACTATGAGGAGATCTTTTTCATCGGCGCCACCCTCGATACCGGGTGGACCATGGAGACCGACCAGGGCTCGGCCATGCCCGACCTGGAGATCGGGGTGTCGGTGATCGCCGGTACCCTGCCCAATGACAGCCCCATCATCCGCGGCTATGGCTTTGGGGATGTCCTGGACAAGTTCAACTCTGAGAGTCTCGAGGGCGCGCCGCCCACCTTCTCGGGGTTCTATGCCGCCATCTATATCGACGAGTGGCACCCCGTCTACTCGGGCTGCCTGCTAGACGTCGGGGCCGGAGGTGAGCTCCGCGTCTGGTACTTTGTGACCTCTGCGGACCAGGAGCTGTGGGGAGGCCAGCTTTCGGCCCACATCTATGCCGAGGTGGCCTGCCTCGTAAGCGCCCGGGGGCAACTGGCTCTTACCCTGGAACAGATCCTGGGCGGCAGCCAGACCAGCCCGCCGCCCGGCGAAACCCATGGCTGGTCGCTGTGGGACCGGACCTGCCCGGGCAATCCATCGACCGACACCTGCATCTCCTTCAGCGGCACCTTCTGGGCCGCGGCGGGCATTGGCTGGTGCGAGCCCGGTTCGTGGGATAGTTGGAGCGATCGCTGGTGGGGCGATAGCTGGTGTTATACCTTTGGCGCCATCGCCGGGGTCAGCTACCTCGAGCACGCCTCCGAGCCGTGGGACTGGGATTACGACCTCGACTATGAGTGAGGGAGAGGAGATGAGATGAAAGCAACCGAGCGCAGAAGGGTGGCGGCAGGAGTTCTGGGGCGGGTTCTGCTGGTGATGGGGCTGGCCGTAACCCTGGCGCCGCCGCTCCAGGGGGTGGTGGCGGAGGCCGCAGAGGCTCCCAGAACCGTCACCCCGGCCGCCGCGGTGGCCGGGGCAACCGGCGAGTGGTGGGCCGAAGTACAAGCTCAGATTCAACTGGAGATGGATCCTGCCTGGACGGGCACCGGCGAGCACGACGGTGACTACTTTGGGGGCTCGGTGGCGAGCGCCGGGGACGTGAACGGCGACGGCTATGCCGATGTCATCGTCGGGGCTTTCGGCTATGCGAGCGGGGCCGGGCCGGGCCGAGCCTACGCCTACTATGGCTCGGCATCTGGCCTGCCCACCTCGCCAAGTTGGGACGCCAGCGGAGGAAGCGACGACGATAGATTCGGCGTCTCGGTGGCCGGTGCCGGGGACGTGAACGGCGACGGCTATGCCGACGTCATCGTGGGCGCTGAAGACAGCAATGGGAGCAACGTGGGCCAGGTCTTTGTCTTTGCCGGTTCAGAGTCTGGGATCAGCACCAGTCCAGTCCTGACCTTGACCGCCGAGAGCGAGGGCGACGGCTTTGGCACCGTGGTCGCGGGGGCCGGGGATGTGAACGGCGACGGCTATGCGGATGTCCTCATCGGGGCGCCGGGCTATGACAGCGACGTGGGCCGGGCCTACGCCCACTATGGAAGCGCGTCCGGACTGGGTACCACTCCCCGCTGGACCGCCGACGGCGCAACCACCCTGGAGCGCTTTGGCATCTCGGTGGCCGGGGCCGGGGACGTGAATGGGGATGGGTTCTCGGACGTGATCGTGGGGGCCAGCGGTTGGAAGGGCGGGATCGGCAAGACCTACATCTACTTTGGAAATGAACGAGGGCTCAAGCTGAGCTCGGATTGGTCTGCAAATGGCGAGAATTCCCTCGACTATTTCGGGTTCTCGGTGGACGGCGCAGGGGACGTAAACGGAGACGGCTATGCCGACGTCATCGTCGGCGCCTATGGCTACGATGGCGATCGGGGCAAGGCCTACGTCTACCACGGCAGGGCAGTTCTGCCAGATGAGACGGTCGACTGGACGGTGACGGGCGAGAGCCAGGACGATAGGTTTGGCAGGGCTCTGGCCGGCGCTGGCGACGTCAACGGCGACGGCTATGCCGACGTCATCATCGGGGCTCCACAGCATTCTGGCGGTAGCCTGAGAGGCTGGCTATCTGTCTACGTGGGGGGAGCGGGAGGCCTGAGCGCGAACGAGGACTGGTACGCCCGTGGCGAGAGCAACGGCGACTATTTTGGGTATCCGGTGGCCGGGGCCGGGGATGTGAACGGCGACGGCTTTGCCGACCTGATCGCCAGCGCGGCGCTCTACAATGCCGGGACCTTTCGCGGCCAAGCCTACGTCTACCACGGCGCTGCACTGGAGCCCAGCCTGGACACGGGCTGGAGCCCTGGCGGCGATGCGACCGCTGACCAGTTTGGGTACTCCGTGGCCGGGGCTGGGGACGTGAATGCCGATGGCTATGGCGACGTCATCGTCGGCGCACCCGGTCACGGCGGCAGCAACGACTACGGCAAGGCCTACCTGTTTCTGGGTTCGGCGTCCGGGCTCGAGCACCTTGCAAGTTGGGACGACACCGGAGAGGGTGTGGGCAATCGGTTCGGCAACTCGGTGGCGGGGGCGGGTGACGTGAATGGCGACGGTTACGGCGACGTCATTGTCGGCGCAGAGGGTTATGCTGCGGGAAGCAGCCAGGGCAAGGTCTACCTCTACTATGGATCAACGTCGGGCCTGTCCTCCAAGCCGGACTGGACCGCTCTAGGCGAAAACCTGATAGACTACTTTGGTGCCTCGGTGGCTGGGGCAGGGGATGTGAACGGCGACGGCTATGCCGATATTGTCGTCGGCGCTCCCAAGTACCCCAATAATGCCGGAAAAGGCAAGATCTACGTCTACCACGGCAGCCACTACGGTCCTGGATCCTCCCCGGACTGGTTCAGAACCGGCGAAGCGACCAGCGCCAGCCATTTTGGCGCCTCGGTGGCAGGGGCGGGCGACGTCAACGGCGACGGCTACGGCGACGTGATCGCGGGCGCTTGGGGTTATGTCAGTGAAAGCTATGACGAGGCGGGCAGGGCTTACCTCATAATGGGATCGGCGACGGGACTGAGCGCCGGTCCGATCGTGGTGGCCACCGGCACGGGCACTGACGAGCACCTGGGCAAGTCTGTGGCTGGGGCGGGTGACGTCAACGGCGACGGATACGCCGACCTCATCGTTGGGGCTCCGGGCTACAACAGTGCCCAGGGACAGGTCCAGATCGTTTATGGGGATCCCTCGGGAGTGAATACAAGCCTGGTTTGGACCTTTTCCGGCGAGTACGCCGGGGACGCTTTCGGGAGCTCTGTGGGCGGCGCAGGCGACGTGAACGGCGACGGTTATGCCGACGTCATCGTGGGAGCGCCGGGCCATGCTGGAGGGGGTGGCGAGGGCGTCGTCGACCTTTTCTACGGGGGCGCGGCGGGACCCGGCACAGACAATGCCTGGGGGTACTCGGGCGATCCAACGGAAAGAGTCGGTGCTTCGGTGGCTGGCGCCGGGGATGTGGATGGCGATGGCTTTGCCGATCTGCTGACCGGGGCGCCGGGCTATTCGAGCGACACAGGTCGGGCCCACCTCGCACTCGGGAATGGGGGTGGCGGGCGCCTGGTCCTTGCCCATCAGAGGCGCAGCGATGGCAGCCGGGTCTGGGTGCAACCTTGGGGCCTGTCGCATCGTCCGGACAGCTTCGAGGTCCTGTGGCGCGGCACCGACCCGATGGGCCGCGGAAGGATCGCCTTCCAAGTACAGGCCTGCCCGCCTGGCGTGCCCTTTGGCCACGCAACCTGTACCGATCTGGTGGACGATACGTGGCGGGACGTGGGTACCACGAACGTTGGGATCCCCCTGCGCGAGATCCTCTCTGGGTTGGAGGCTGACACACTTTACCGTTGGCGGGTACGGGTACTGCACGCGCCCTTTAGCGTAACCGAGCCACATATCATACCACCGCCCAACCCGGCCCACGGTCCCTGGCGGCGGCTGCAGGGCCAGGCAGTCGAGGCGGACATACGGGTTGCAGAAGCGCACTTTGAGATCTACCTGCCGCTGGTCGTGCGCGGCGCCGGGCCATAGAACTGGGCGCATCAACCGGGAGGGCAGCCTGTCCGGATAGCCCGTCCGAGTCGCCCTCCCGGTTTTCCTATCCTATACTGGATCGAAACTCCGTGGGAAGGGAAGCATGGCCACCATCCGATCCTATCGAGCCTCCGATGCAGAAAGCGTAGGCAGGCTGATCGCCGATACCTACAGCGAGTTCAACCTCGCCACCACCTCAGCCGGGGAGAGGGATCGGCTGTTGGGCCCCTTCAAGCATGCCAGGTCAGCCGAGCAAGCCCATCAAGCGGCGATTGCCCGCGTCATCCGCGCCGACATGGTGCTGGTTGCCGAGGAGACCGGGGAGATCGTCGGTGTGCTCAGAGGACGAAAGGACAGGCTGCAGAGCCTGTTCGTCCGCGGCGATTACCACCGGCGCGGCATCGGTCGGAACCTGGTGGCGTGCTTTGAGCGGGCCTGCAGGGAACAGGGAGCGTCTGAGATACGCTTGGCTGCGACCCTGTACGCGGTGCCCTTTTACCAGGCGCTGGGGTACAAAAAGACGACCGGGGTCCGCTCAGGCTGGAGCTTTGAGGGCAGGCTGCAGTGGCAGCCGATGAAAAAGGCCCTGGTTAGAGACCTCTAAGCGGTTGTCCTGCTGCCGGTTCTGGTGTATAATCCTGCCCGCCATGGGTGCGGGCACCGCAGTGTCGCGCTGGTGCGACCCTTCATACCCCGGCGCTGCGACGCCGCCGGGACACCTCGACGCGGCTCACCAACCCAGGGACACTCACGCACCCGAACAGCATCGCCGATCAAAACCAAACCCAGACAAAGGAGAGATCAGTTCATGGCGACAAAACAGTGGAACAGCCCACCGGAGATGAAAATCGACCCGGCCAAGACCTACCTGGCAACGATCGAGACCGACAGGGGAACCATCGAACTGGAGCTTTATGCCCAGCACGCGCCCAAGACCGTCAACAACTTTCACTTTTTGGCGGGCGAGGGGTTCTATGACGGCGTCTCGTTCCACCGGGTGATCCCCAATTTCATGATCCAGGGTGGGGACCCGACCGGCACAGGCCGGGGCGGTCCCGGATACCGGTTCGAGGACGAGACGCGGGGGAATCCGCTAAAGCACGAGACAGGCGTGATCTCGATGGCCAACGCGGGACCAAACACCAACGGCAGCCAATTCTTTATCACCCACTCGCCCCAACCCCACCTCAATGGACGACACACGGTGTTTGGCAAGGTGGTCGAGGGGCAGGATGTGGTCGACGCCATCCGCCAGGGAGACAAGATGGTCAAGGTCGAGGTCGCAGAAAGCTAGCGGCACGGCTGTTGCTGGCACCCGACCGTGCCGGGCGCGGTCGGGTGCGCATAACATCACTACGCCACCGCCGAGACCGGCAAGGCCCGAAGGGTCGTGGCCGCTTCTTTCTCGGCACAACAGGCCGGGTGGAAGCCAAAAAAAGGGAGTACGAGATGGCGGAGCAGAGCGTTTTACCGCCTCCGATTGCAGAGACCATCCAGCTGAGGCTGGGCGACCGGATGGACCAATACCTCATCCCACCGCCGGTCTTTGTCGCCATGCAGGGCGAGTTCCTGGGCTTTGACCCGGAGGGCGGGACGCTCGAAACCCGGTTCCCGGTGCTCCAGGAGCACCTCAACCCCTATGGGAGTATGCAGGGCGGCATGGTGGCCGCGGCGGTGGACAACACGCTGGGGCCGCTGAGCATGCTGTTGGCGCCTCCGAATGTCACTCGCCGGTTGCAGATGAAATACAGCAGGCCGGCCACGCCCGATCTCGAATACATCCAGGTCAAGGGCCGATTGCTGGAACACAAAGGCCGGTGGCTCACCTTCAGCGCCGAGGTGCGCGACCAGGAGGGCCTGCTGTTGGCCAGGGCGCGAGCGGAGCACTGGATCGTCGACGAGCATGACTGAAGGGACCTTGGCGCCTCCCCTGAGCCTGGCCCGCAGCATCGCGGGCCGGTATGGCGCGCTGCCCCAGGTCGAAGCGGTCGCCCTGGCAGGCTCGCAAGCTACCGGCAGCGCCGATCAGGGTTCCGACATCGACCTTTACGTTTATCTCAACGCGCCGCTCCCGGTGGCGCTTCGGGCCCGCATCGCGACGGCCAGCGCCCAATACGCGGAGGTGGACAACCGGTTCTGGGAGCCTGGAGACGAGTGGCTCGACGAGGAAACGGGGATCCACGTGGATGTGATGTTACGGACCGTGGACTGGATCGAGGAGCAACTGGATCGCGTGCTGCGCCGTCACGAAGCCTCGGTGGGCTATTCGACCTGTCTTTGGTACAACGTCGTCTCTTCACAGCCGCTGTTCGATCGGGCAGGTTGGTTCCAGCAACTGCAGGAGGCCACCAGACAACCCTATCCGGAGGGATTACGGCGTGCGATCGTGGCCAAAAACCACCCCATCCTGCGGCGGACGGCCTCGTCCTACCGCTACCAGTTGGCAGGAGCCGCTGCCCGAGATGACCGGGTGAGCATCAACCACCGGGTGGCCGCGCTGCTGGCCAGCTATTTCGACATCCTGTTCGCTATCAACCGGATACCCCATCCCGGCGAGAAACGACTTTTGGAGCGTGCAACTGAGCAGTGCGCGCAGCTCCCGCAGGGCATGGAGCGGCAGGTGAAGGAGTTGATCGAGGCCGTTTCCCGGGGCAAGTACGTCGTCGAGAAGGCCGATGCACTGGTGGATGGGCTGGACAACCTGCTGAGCAGGGAGGGATTTGAGGTTCCCTCAAACGAGCAGTGAGAAGGTGGCATAAAATGAGACTCTACTTTGTCCGGCACGGTGAGAGTGAAGCCAACCTCCAGGAGGTGTTCTCCAATCGGGGCCTCAAACATGGACTGACGGAACGCGGGCGGGCACAGGCAGCCTCGCTGGCACAAAAACTGGCCGGATGCCAGGTCACCAGGCTGTTCACCAGCCCGCTCCTGCGGGCGACCCAGACGGCAGAGATCCTAGCTGAAACGCTGGGGGTCCCGTACGAGGTGGCCGATGCCCTGCGCGAGTTCGATGTGGGGGTCCTGGAGGGCAAGTCGGATCCCGCGAGCTGGCAGGAGTGTCACGAGGTGTTCCGGGAATGGATGGAGCTAGGCCGGTGGGATCGACGCATCGAGGATGGCGAGAGCTTGAACCAGATCCGGGAGCGGTTTGTGCCCTTCCTTGAGGAGGTCGTGACGCAGCACAAGGATGCCCCGGGCGGCGTGGTGCTGGTTGGCCACGGCGGGCTTTATCACAGCATGCTGCCGCTGGTGCTGGCCAACGTGGGCCTTGACACCGTGCAAGGATACCCGATGGGCAACACGGACGTGGTGGTGGCCGAACCAGGGCGTGAGGGGCTGGTCTGCCTGGAATGGTGCGGCCAGGCGATGGGCGCGAGGGTAGAGGCTTGAGGATGGAGGCATTGTCTGAGGCGCAGATAGAGTACGAGGACCAATCCTTTGCAGGCTTGGTGCTCCAGAAGGGGGAGGTTCGCGCCAAGGAGTTCTATGGCTGCCTGTTCAGCGGCTGCTCCTTCCTCGAGACGGCCTTTGTCGGCTGCAGGTTTATGGACTGTGTATTCAAGGAATGCGATCTGAGCCTCTGCCGGGTAGTGGAGTGTTCCTTCACCAATACCCGGTTCCAAGCGTCACAGGTGATCGGCGTCAACTGGACGGAGGCGTCGTGGCCCAAACGGGGGTTATTGGCCTCTATCGAGTTTGCCGATTGCGCCATCAGCCACTCGACCTTCATCGGCCTGAGCCTGAGGGGGATCGAAATGAGCGGTTGCGTGGCCCGGGATGTGGATTTCGCGGAGGCCGATCTCTGCCAGGCCAACTGCACCCAGACCGACTTTGTCGACAGCCGTTTTTTGCACACGGACCTGACCGAAGCCGATTTCAGGGGCGCCAGGAACTATGCTATCGATGCCAACCTGAATGTATTGAAAAGGACACAGTTCTCGCTCCCCGAAGCGATGTCCCTGCTGTACAGCCTGGACATTATTTTGAGCGAATAGGTCCGGCCATGGCAGTCGATCCAGGGGAAGGATGATGAACGTAACCTACAAGCGCGATCTGGAGGGTGTAGACTGGGACGCAATGAAAGCCATCCTGGTAGCCGACGACTTTGACAACGGCCGCACGCCCGAACAACTCCAACGCTCCTTCGCCAACAGCCATTCGACCTGCATCGCCTACGCCGAGGGCCGCATCATCGGCACGGCCAGGCTGCTATCGGACGGCGTGTGCAACGCCTACGTGGTGGACGTGTGGACCCTCAGCTCGTACCGCCGGCAGGGGATCGGGCGCAGGATGATGGAAGAGCTGCTGGCCGAGCTCCCCGGCCAGCACGTCTATCTGTTCACCGAAGAGGACACGGTCGAGTTCTATCACGCGCTGGGATTCAAAGAACAGGGGATCGGCCTGGCGCGGGTCGTTGGACAGTGGCTGGACGATGGTTCCTTGACGCTATAGGGTTGGCATGATATAATCGGCCACATCCGGCACAGGGAGAATTCTACATGGCCAAGACCGTAGACTCGAAGCGCTTTCTCAGCGGCATCACCAAGCGCCTCGTCAAATCGTGGATCAAGCTCGAGACACCGCGCGAGATCCCGTGGACGCCGCTGGCCAAGCCGCTATCGGATTGTACCGTGGCCCTGATCACTTCGGGTGCCCTGGCCCTGAAAACGGATCGACCCTTCGACCAAGAGGGAGAGCGACAGAACCCCTGGTGGGGAGATCCTTCCTACCGCATCATCCCACGTACGGCGACCACAGAGGACGTCAACATCTACCACCTGCACGTTGACCCCGCCTTTGTCACGCAAGATCTGAACTGCCTCCTGCCGCTGCAGCGGCTAGCCGAGATGGAGGAGGCCGGAGAGATTGGATGCGCAGCGCCCTCCCACTATTCGTTCATGGGCTACACCATCCAGCCCGAAGCACTCCTGGAGGAGAGCACGCCGGCCATCATTGGCCATCTCCAGAATGAGGAGGTGGAGGTCGTCGTCTTGATCCCGGCCTGACCGATCTGCACCTGGTCCGTGGGACTGGTTCAGAGAAAGATCGAGGCTGCGGGGATGACAACCATCACCCTGTCAAACATTCCCGACCTGACCGCTTCGGTGAGTGCGCCCCGTATCGCGGCCATCGAATACCCACTGGGTCGCACAATGGGACGGCCCGGTGATGCGGAGGGACAGAGAGCGGTCCTGGCCGCAACCTTTCGGGCGGTGGAAGAGATCGATACACCCGGGGGCATTGTGCACCTGCCCTTCGAGTGGCCCGAGCCACCGAAACAGGCCCGCACCCATTCCGCCGAACCCCCGCCCATTGCGAAGCATCTGCAACGGCATATCTGGCAGATTCCCAACCTGCTTTCACGCAAGGTACCCGGGGAGCCTTAGGGCTTGCGCCGCCACGGAGGCAAGTCATGAACGTATTCGAAGAGTTCCTGTCGCCGTCGCTGCCGGAAGGTTTCTACTGGTTCAATGAGCCATCCGACTTTCGGCTTGGGAACGGTCTCGAGATCTATACGGCAGCGAAATCGGACTTTTGGCAGAATACCCATTATGGATTCCAGAGGGACGATGGACACTGTCTCTTTGTCAGGCGGTCCACCGACTTTGCCCTTTCAACTCGCGTGGAATTCGAGCCCAAGGAGCAGTATGATCAGTGCGGCCTCATGGTCAGGGTCGATGAGAAGAACTGGGTCAAAGTCTCGACAGAATATGAGGATGCCGGGGCGAGCCGGCTTGGCTCGGTGGTGACCAATCTGGGATACTCGGACTGGGCAACGCAGGACGTCCCTTCCAGCCACCGGGAGACGTGGTATCGCATCAGCCGGAGAGGGAGCGATTTTCTCATTGAAAGCTCCTTCGATGGTAACGACTGGCTGCAGATGAGAATAACGCACCTGCACGCCTTGCAGGAACCTCTGCAGGTCGGCCTGTATGCCTGCAGCCCCATTGGAGCGGCGTTTTGGTGCAGGTTCTCGTTCCTGAGGCTCGCCGACAACGCTTGGTACCAGGAAGTAGAGTAGCATGAGCACCGGAAGCCGGGATTAGGAGGTGACCATCGAGACCCCAGTACAAACCGACGCCCGGGAGTGGGATGAGGTATTTCGGGAAGAGGGGCGAGTCTTTGCCGAACCGTTCCAGCGATTTCCCGAGATCGTGCAGACATTCCAGGATCGTGGTTGCTCAAGGCTGCTCGATCTCGGGTGCGGCAGTGGCCGCCACGTGGTCCACCTCGCCAAAGAGGGGTTCAAGGTCCACGGCACAGACATCTCCCCCACGGGGTTGCGCATGACCCAAGACTGGCTGGGCGAAGAGGGACTGGCCGCCGGCGTCGTGTTGGCCGACATGAGGCAGCCCCTCCCCTTCTGTGACGGCGCCTTTGAGGGACTGCTTTCGACACAGGTGATCCACCACGCCCCGATCGCCGCCGTGCGGGGGACGATCCGGGAGATTTGGCGGGTTCTAGCTTCGGGAGGGCTGGCCTTTGTGACGGTGTCTGCAGACGCGGCCCACAAGGAGGGGTCGAGGGAGATAGAGCCGGGCACGTTTGTGCCGCTGTCGGGTCCAGAGGCAGGGTTGCCACACCATATCTTTTCGGAAGAGGAGCTACGGACCGAGTTTCAGGGCTTTCATCCGCTAGAGACCTCGTTCCGAGCGGGTGGTAAAGTGCTGGCCATCCTGGCCCAGAAGCCGTGACCGAACAGCCAAGAGGGTAAAGGTTTGTTGGATCTGGACGAGTTCAAGACACGATTCCCGGATGTTGAGCCAGAGCAGCTCTACCCTCACTTTCCAAGAATAGTGATGGAGGAATACCCAGAGCTGCGTGGCTACTCCTGGGAGGACTGCCACCAGGGATTCATGGGCGCCGGAGGCCTGTTCCTGGTGTCCGAGATGGCACAGGGCCTGAACCTGGCGCCGGGAATGCGTGTCCTGGACCTGTGCTGCGGCCAGTGTGCCAGCTCTATCTTTCTGGCCAGGCACCATGGGGTCCGGGTGATCGCCCTCGACCGGGGGATCGACCCCACGGAGAACTGGAAGCGGATCGTGGCCGCGGGGTTGGCGAACGAAATCGTGCCGATCAAGCAGGATGCCCGCGACATCCCGCTTCCCGAAGGCTACTTTGACGCGATATTCTGTCTGAACAGCTACTTTTACTTTGGGACCGACGACCTATACCTGCCCTACCTGGCTCGTTTCCTTCGGTCCGGCGGCCGCATCGGCATCGCCAGCCCCTGCTACGCCAGCGAGCTGACGTCAGACACGCCACGGGAGCTGCTGTACGATCCTCCTGGCTTTGAGGAATCCTATTCGGTCCACTCGCCGGACTGGTGGCGACGCCATTTCGAAGCCATGGGGCTCGTGGATCTCCTGGCCTGCCAGGAGCATCCCCAGGGACGGGAATTCTGGCTCGACCAGGTCCGCTGGTTCCTCGAGCAGCGCCACCCGCGGGAGATGGAACCCTGGATGAAAGAGATGGTGTACCACGAGATCGTCATGCTGTTGAGCGATCAAGAGCGATTTGTGACCTATATGACACTGCTGGCCGAAAAGCGGCCATAATCCTACAAGGTGAGGTGCTTTCATGAACAAGATACGCCTATTCAACGATTTTCCGCTCCCGGCGCTGGCGACAGCCGCGCCAGCCCGGTCCATGCCGGGCGCCGGCCCAGAGGAGCCGTGGGGTCCGCACCGTCTGCTGGCGAGCAGTGGCGGGAGCTCGGACGACGAGGGCAAGCGCACCGTTCGGGCCCGCCGCCGGCGGCGCAGCAAAAGCGACTCGGAGCGCAAGAGAGCGGAGGCTCCCCGCCGAAAGAGGGCCGGCGAAGAACGCCGGGCTGCGCCCCCGCCCAGCACTGCGAGCGCAACGGGGCAGCGCCCAAGGCCAAGACCTGCCGCCCTGCCCTCGCTTCCCTTTGGCAGGGGGCCCGGTGGCCGGCGCAGCCCGCTGCTCATCATCGGCCTCCTGGTTGTCCTTTGCATCTGCGTCGCGGGCAGCATGCTGTTCCTGGGGCCGGGGGGCTCGGACGAGGTCGCCTACACGCCGCCCACCTCAACGCCTGTCCCGCTCCAGGCGGCGGTCACCGAACCGCCACCGGCATCCCCCGAGCCGTTTGTCCCTCCCTCTACGTCGACGGAAGGCCAGACCTGGCTGGTGATGCTCTACCAGGATGCCGACGACAAGATCTTGGAACATGACATTTATGTAGACCTAAACGAGGCCGAGCGCGCCGGCTCCAGCGACCGGGTCCACGTGGTCGCCCAGGTGGACCGGTATCGAGCCGGGTACCGGGGCGATGGCGACTGGACTTCCACCAAGCGATTCTACGTCAACTGGGACGACGATCTGCAGCGCGTGCAGTCGCAGCAGGTGGAGGACCTCGGCGAGTTGAACATGTCCGACGGCGAAACCCTGGTCGACTTTGTCACCTGGGCCGTCGAGACC
>JASFHU010000039.1:0-14031 GCA_050123055.1 Anaerolineae bacterium | reverse complement strand
TCCCATCGATACCTGGCCCGAGTCGATCACCTCCACTCGTGAAGGTTCCGGCAGCGTCTGGGCTGCAGCCCAGGCAGCATTGAGGGTACCGCTCAGGTTACCTGGCAAATGGATCGAGACGACCGTCGTACCCTCTCCCGCCTCCAGGAGTCGACGGTAGGTTTCCACAAACTGACTCACCGGAGGTTGCGAGGTACGAGGCAGTTCCGAATTGCGCCCCAACCTCTCAGAGAACGCCAGAAGAGACAGCTCCACCCCATCCTGGTAGACCTCTTGCCCCCAGATTATCTGGATGGGAACGACAGCGATCTCGAGTTCCGAGACAAAAGACGCTGGGATGTCTGCTGTGCTGTCGGTTGCAATCCTTACCCGTGACATACCAGCCATCTCCCGTGCTGCTGTGATTGGGCTGACCTACTCTGTGCCTTTGACCTTGATCAGCCGTGCCACCGATTCCTGTACTCTGCGGAGGGATTGGCAACCTGGCTGCACGCCAGGCCTGGCCAAGAGCTTGGACGAATCGCGATCCGGAGATTGCCCTCCCATGCGCACACTGGGCAAGGCCCTGCCCAACCGCACTAGAGCCCCTCGTAGACAATCACGCCCAGGGCCTCAGGTCCCAGATGACAAGCCAGCACCGGGTCATACTCGATGATCTCGAATTCCTGGCGAGGCAGAGCTGTGCTCAAGTGTTCGCGCAACTCGCCGATCAACTCGTTCATCTCATTCTCAACAGGACTTATCAGAATGACTACCTGTTGAATCGTGGCGAACTCGGCCACAAAGTCCGCCACCTTTTCGATGGCCAACTCGCGCGTACGGACTTTTTCCAACGGCATGATTTCGCCATCTTCGACCAGCAGCAGCGGTTTGATGCGCAGCATCGTACCCAAGAGGGCCTGCGCAGACCCGATTCGTCCCCCGCGCTCCAGATAGTCCAGTCGCTGGACAAAAAAGACAAGGTAGATGTGCGGTAACATCCCTCGGACCAAGCGAATGATCGCGTCCAGCGAACCTCCAGCGGCTGCTGCCTCGGCAGCGGCTTTGACCAGCAACCCCAACCCCCACGAAGCCGACATCGAATCCATGACCTCGATCCGACACCTACCCAAAAAACTACGAGCCGCAGCCCGGGCTCCAGCGTAGGCCTTGCTCAGCTTACTCGAACCAGGGATGACCAGGATTTCCTCCGTCTCGCGATTGAGCCGACTATATGCATTCTCATAAGCACTAGGCGGGACCGAAGCCTCCGCCGACTCGGCTGACCGGCCCGCCATGTATTGGAAAAACGCGTCCCGGTCATCTTGCGAACTGATGTGGAATTCTCTGTCACCGAAACGGATCGCAATAGGGAGAACAGTTATCTGGTGCTGCTCAATCACGTCGGGTTCGATGTATGCTGTGATGTCGGTTATGATCCGTACATTCGCCATGATGCCGCTTGCCTCCGCGTCTTGGCCTACTCTGCAGATAGGATGTAATAGTAGTGGGGCTGGCCGCCATCCACCAACTCGACTTCCTGCTCGGGATAGCGCTCCATGATGTGATCGGCTATTTGCTGGGCTTGGTCGGCAGTGATTGCCTCGCCGTAGTAGATTGTGATAATCTCATAGTCCTCGGCGTTCATCCCAGCCAATGCTTCCAGAGCCACCCCCGCTGGCAAGTCTCCTTTGGCTGCCAGTTTCCCATTTACAAGCCCAATCACTTCACCCTCTTGCACTAGCATACCATCGAGCTGCACTGAGCGAACCGCCCTTGTGATCTCGGCTGTCTCGATTGAACTTGCCGCCTCAGCCATGATACGGGCATTGGTTGGCAGATCAGCCTGGTAGTTCAGGGCCAGGAGGGCCGAGATACCCTGGGGCACAGAGATGGTCGGCACGACCTCTACGCTTTTCGCGGACAGTTCCTTGGCCTGCTCGGCTGCCAGGATGATGTTCTTGTTATTGGGCAAAACGACAACGTCATCGCTGGGGGTATCCTCTACCGCCTTTAGCAACTCTTCAGTGCTGGGATTCATCGTCTGCCCGCCGGCGACGACAACACTGGCGCCCAAGCTCTCAAATACGGTCATCAAACCCTGACCAGGTGCGACGACAACAGTGCCAATGCCACTCAGGGGTTCTGGCGGGGCTGCCGGCTGCTGTGCCTTGCTCAGGATAAAGTCCTGATATTGCTCCTGCATATTCTCCACGATCACCTTGCTGAGCGAGCCAACACTGGCGCCATAGTTGATCGGCGTACCGGGCTCCGGAGAGTGGACATGTACCTTCACCGCCCTCGAGTCTCCCACAACCAATGCACAATCACCCAAGGAGGCAATGGTCGCACGGATCTCGTCGACGTTCAAGCCCTCGCCATGAACAATGTACTGAATATCGTAGCCGTACCCCTCCTCGCTATCCAGGTGCAAAGGATGAAGATCCATCGCTTCAGCCAGTTCGGTATCGATCGTCAGACGTTCCCCTCTCGAGTATCGAAGCATCCCCTCCAGTATGATGAACAGTCCCTGCCCACCGGCATCGACCACACCAGCTTCAGCCAGCACCGACAGCAGGGTAGGGGTGCGCGTGACCGAGTCCTGAGCTTCGTGGACAACCCTTTCCAGGACGTAGGTGAGATCGTCGCTGGCGGCAGCGGCAGCGATGGCTGCCTCAGAGGACTCGCGGGCCACCGTCAGGATCGTACCCTCTACCGGCTTGATCACCCCTTTGTAGGCCATAGTTGCCGCCTCGCGCAGTGCTGCGGCGAACTGAACCGAGTCAAAGGCCTCCACTCCATCCAGGGCATGGGCGAACCCCCGAAAGATCTGCGACAGAATTACTCCCGAGTTGCCACGAGCCCCCATCAGGGCACCGTGGGCCACCTGTTGGGCGATGACGCCGACCTCTGCTTCAGGAGACTCTTGGATCTCCTGATAGGCTGATTGCATGGTCAGCAGCATGTTTGTTCCCGTATCACCATCAGGCACAGGATAGACATTCAACGCGTTGATCGCACCCTGGTGACGCTCCAGCCAGGCCAGGCCGGCGCCCATCAGGCGTTTCAATCCCCGTCCGTCACAAAATCGAACGGGCTCGTCAGGATCCTGCCCCAGAGACACCATCTCCTGTTCATTGCTGCTGTATGGCTTGTCGGTCAATGCTCCTGCCTCCTGGCTAGTTCCGGTAGTTCTCTGGCTCCAACTGCACGCGGAATCACTCTACGCTCACGCGCAGATCCTGCACGTGGACGTTCACCGCCACCACCGGCACACTCAATGCCCTCTCTACCGAGTACTTGACGACACTCTGGATGTTCCGGGCAACGGTGGCGATGGGTGTTCCATACTCGACTACAACGTAGAGATCGATCAGAATCCGGTCTTGGTCTATCTGGATGTCGACGCCCCGCCGGTGGCTGGCAGGTTGAAGTATCTCAACGATCCCACTTGCCAGGTCCTTGGTTGCCATACCCACCACGCCGTAGCACTCCAGCACGGCCTGGCTGGCAAGGCTGGCAATCGCCGTTGGTGACACCTCGATCTTGCCCATCCTGGTCTCTTCCATTGGTTGTCTACCTCGCTCGTGCAATTGTGCATCAACCCCTACCCGGTTTGCGAAAAACCCCTGCTTGTGGTAAGATATGGTTCGCAAACCGGACCATGTCGGGCCAGCAAGCAGGTATGCTGGCTCTATCTATGTAGGAGAGGTGCAATCATGGCAAAATGTGAAATGTGCGGCAAAACTCCATCGTTTGGACATAACGTGAGCCACTCAAACGTGCGCACGAAGCGCCAGTGGAAGCCGAACATCCAAAAGGTCACTGTTTACCCGGATGGCCGTCCCCAGCGAATGAAGCTTTGCACACGTTGCATACGGACCCTGAACAGAAACTAACCATCCACTCGATCTACCAACCGCGGTGGGCCAGCTCCAGACTGACAAGCCAGGGCTGGCCTTCTTTCTTTCGTTCATACCCCCGACGCCGTTCGCAGACGCACAATCGCAGGGCCGATTCCTTCCGAAGCTCCAAAGATGGCCGAACCGGCGACCAACACATTGGCCCCAGCTTTGACGACCCGCTGGGCTGTTTCTGCATCAACGCCGCCATCCACCTCCAACTCTGCGTCGGACCCAAGTTCGTCCAGCATGGCGCGCACTCGGCGGATCTTGGACAATGAGCCCTCGATAAACGACTGTCCCCCGAAGCCTGGATTGACCGTCATCACCAGCACCAGGTCAACGTAGGGCAGGATCTCCTCCAAACTGACCAAAGGCGTGGAGGGATTCATTGTCACCCCAGCCCAACAGCCCAGCTCTTTGATCTGCTGTATCGTCCGGTGCAGATGAGGACAGGTTTCCACATGAACCGTCAGGCCATCTGCTCCGGCAGCGCAAAAATCGGCCAGATACCGCTCTGGCTCCTCGATCATGAGGTGGACATCCAGTGGCAGAGACGTCGCCCTGCGAGCCGCCTCTACCACAAGCGGCCCAAGGGTGATATTGGGCACAAAATGTCCATCCATGACATCCACGTGGATGTAATCGCCCCCGGCCGTCTCTACTTCGGCTATCTCCTCGCCAAGCCGCGCAAAGTCTGCAGAGAGGATCGATGGAGCGATCTTGATATGTCTACTCATGCTTCTCCCCAAACAGTATCATACCTGTTTTTGCACAAAAAAGCAAGTACTCATTGGACAGCGATATGGGCCTGGCGTTGCCGCAACTGGCCGCAACCAGCCTCGATGCCGATCCCCCGGCGCATCCGCACCGTGGTTGGGATCCCGGCCGCCTCCAGCACATCACGAAAGGCATCGACCTGCTCGCGCGGCGAGGGTCGCAGCGCCGAACCAGGCGTCGGGTTCAACGGAATCAGGTTCACGTGGCACAGCAGGCCCCCCAGCAAGGCGGCAAGCTCCCGAGCCTGCTCCAGCGAATCGTTCACCCCGGCGATGAGCGCGTATTCGAAGGTAATTCGCCGTCTCGTCTTCTGGCCATACTCACGGATCGCAGACATCAGATCGGCCAGCGAATGATGCTGGCTGACAGGCACCAGTTGTTTTCGCAACTCTTCATTGGGTGCATGGAGAGAAACAGCCAGGTTGATGGGCAAGCCCTCTTCCGCCATGCGTCGGACCCCGGCCACCAATCCCACCGTCGAGAGAGTAATGCGCCGAGCGCCCAGGTTATAACCCCGCGAATCGGTCAGGGTTTCGATGGCTTGCCACGTCGCTGCCCAATTGGCCAGCGGCTCTCCCATGCCCATGAGCACGATGTTGCTCACGGGATGAACGGCTATCTGAGTCTCGGCAGCCTGAAGCGTGGCCTGCTCAATCTGAGATTCCCGGATCTCCCTGGCCAGGTAGACCACCTGGGCTATGATCTCGCCGGCTGACAGGTTTCGCGCCAAGCCACCCTGTCCGGTTGCACAGAAGACACAGCCCATGCCACACCCCACCTGGGTCGATATACAGGCCGTCCGGCGATCGTGGTAGCGCATGAGCACGCTTTCGATGGTGTTCCGATCTCGCAAACGGAAAAGCACCTTGCGCGTCTGCCCACTGGTCGACTCTACCTCGCTCAGAGGCGTCAACAACTGCAAGGTGGTTTCGGCTGCTAGCCGCTCTCGCAGAACCCTGGGTAGGTTGCCCATCGACTCAAAGTCACCAGCTAGAGAGCTGTAGAGCCAGCGCCACACCTGGTCGGCCCGAAAGCACGGTTCGCCCCACCCGGTCAGCAATTCGCTCAACTGACGATAGGTTAGATCATAGAGTGCTATACGATCCGCCATCTGCCCCCCATCCTCGCCGTCGAGTATCCATGCCCTAACCCGCACCCTCCAGTGCCTCTTCCCACACAGCACGAAGGTGCGCCACATCATCAAATACCAAGCCCGGCTGGATGTAGGAGCCGGCCAGCATCGCCCGGTCGGTGACACCGCTCAGCACCAGCAAGGTGTGCAGGCCAGCCCGCTGGCCGGCCAGGATGTCGGTCTCCAGCCGGTCGCCAACCATTGCCGTGTTGGCGGGCTGAGCGCTCAAGTGCGCCAGGGCCTGCTCCATCATGGCCGTGCCGGGCTTGCCGATCACGGTGGGGGTGACGCTGGTGGCTGCCTCCAGGAAGGCCAGCAGAGAACCCGCACCAGGCACAATGCCCTGCTCAGAGGGGAAGGTAAGGTCAGGGTTGGTGCCGATAAAGGGTGCTCCCGCCCGTATCTGGAGAGTCGCCTGGGCCAAGCGCTCATAGCAGACGGAAAAGTCCATCCCGACCACGACATACTCGGCCTGATCCTCGACTAATGCAAAGCCCGCCTCAAGCAGTGCTTCCTGCAAGCCATCCATCCCTACGACAAACACCCGCGTGCCCTGAGGAGCAATATCCGCCAGGTAGCCGGCCGTCGCCAGAGATGAAGTGAGCACCTCGCTGGCCTGGATCGCCACCCCCATGCCAGCCAACTTTTCCACAAACTGCTGCTGCGTTCGTGTCGCGTTATTGGTGGCCAGGACAAAGCCGATCCCGTTGTCCCGCAAGAACCCGATGAACTCACCCGTGCCAGGGATGACCTCACTGCCGCGGTAGAGCACGCCATCCATATCAATTACTAGATTTCGAAGGTTGCGCAGTATATCAATTTGCTCCATCTTGCCGGACCTTTCCCCTGGCCAGTGAGGCGAATATCCCCCCCACACAGAGCACAGCAAAAACCGCAAAGGCCGTCTGGGCGCTGGCCAGGAAGAGCGGGTAGTACTCTGGCGTGATCTCGACCCGGCCCAGGTAAAGAGCAAAAAGCAGCATGGCGATCCCCATGCTCAGCATCTGTCCCGACAGACGCATCGTACCCAACATGCCCGAGGCCACCCCGTACAACCTCTTCTCCACCGAACCCATGATGGCGTTAAGGTTGGGCGAAGAAAACAGCGCAAAACCAAGGCCTAGGAGAAGGAGGCAGCCGGCGACCATCCACAACGGGGTGTCGGCGCTCAGAAAGATGAGCAGAACCAGCCCCGTGGCGGTAAGCGTCATGCCCGCCGAAGCTACGATCCTGGGCTCGACCCTGTCGGAGAGCCTGCCCGCCCACGGAGACAGGATAGCCTGCATGAGAGGCTGGGCGATCAGGATCAGGCCCGCTTGCTGGGGGCTCAGACCCTTGACATACTGAAGATAGAGGCTCAGCAGGAAAGAGATGGCCGAAACCGCTCCATAGTGGATCAGCGCCGCCAGATTGGAAAAGGCAAAGGTCCTGTTGCTCACCAGGAGCCTGACATTCAGGACCGGGCTCTGGACACGGAGTTCCCAGCCAGCGAAAGCCGCGAAGCCAAGCACCCCGACCAGGATTAGCGCTGCCCCTGCCATCCCCGGAAGGCGCGAGAAACCGTACATCAAGGCCGCCAGGGCCAGGGAATAGATGATGGAACCCACCAGATCGAACGACTCCCCGGCTGCCTCCGCCCACTCCCCGTCCAAGCGCCACAGCACAAAGGTGATGATCACCAGCCCCAACGGCACTGTGACGAAAAAGATGCTCCGCCAGCCTAGCTGTTGGGTCAACAGGCCGCCTATGGTGGGCCCCAGAGAGAGACCCAGGTAAACGGCCGCCACGTTGATGCCCAGAACGCGCCCTCTCTCCTGGCCAGGAAAAACCGAGGTAAGGATGGCCACCCCCGTGCCAAAGATCATGGCGCTACCGATCCCCTGCAATGCCCTGGCAGCGATGAGCACAGCAGCGGAAGGCGACAACCCCGCCATGAGGGATGCAGCCGTAAACAGGGCCGTACCAAGGGTAAAGACCTTTTTCCGACCGTGGATGTCGGCGATCCGGCCAAAAGGAACCAGGAACATGGCCGCCGCCAGGAGAAATGCCGTCGCCACCCAACTAAGCAGCAGGGCATCCATTGCGAACTCTTGCCCGAGGGACGGCAGCGCCACGTTGAGGGCAGATGCCATAAAGGGCGTAAGAAAGGAGGCCAGGGTCGCGGTGACCAGCGCTGCCTTCTGGCTAGCCGAGCGATCCGGTGTCATCGTCTGCCCTCTGGATTCTCTCGTAATCCTGACGAGTGTCGATATCCGCCATCACAGCCACGTCATCCACCAGCACCCGTTCCACCTGCCCCCGGTAGCGGGCAATGATCCGCCTTCCCCCCCGGTCGCCCTGCACAGCCAGCAACTCTGGAAAGAGTGCCCGGTCAAAGAGTACCGGGTTGCCCCGTTGCCCCTCGTGGAAGGGAGCGACGATGGGAGCCCCCGTGGCTTCGTAACGGTCCAGCAAAGCCCTTATCAGCTCCGGAGCCAAGGCCGGCTGATCGGCCAGTACCACGAGGGCAGCTCCGATTTCGGGTCGCAGCAGGCGCAAGCCCTCCCGCAGCGAGGTGCTCATCCCCTCGGCCCAGGCTGCATTGACCACAAACTCCACGGGCAGGCTCGCCAGGGCATCATGCACCGCCTTGGCATGCGCGCCGAGCACAACCACTACCTGATCCAGCCCGGACGCGCATACTGCTTCGGTGACCCGTCGCACCATGGGCTGCCCATTGACCGGCAGAAGCTGTTTGACCTGGCCCATCCGCGACGAGCCTCCCGCGGCCAGCACAACTGCCGCTACCTGTATAGATCCCCTACCAGATTCCATGGCCGCCAATTGTATCATGAAATGTGAGCCAGCACAAAGTAAGCGGAACGACTTCTTGACGATGGCCGCCTTTTCTGCTATAATGGCTTCGCCGGGTCCCGGAATGCAGACAGCACTAGCAATGGATGAACCGAGGAATCGGAGCGATCTGCTGAAACGTGAGCTGCAAAGATGATAGGTTGTGACTGACTTGAGACCAGTCATGCAAACGATGACCCAGCAGCATGGAAGCCTGGCACTTCTGACGGCCGGTATCACAAGGAGGTGAGACGTATCCGATGCAGAATGCAACCACCAGGCGTTTCGCCTTTACCTCGGGACGAGGATGGCGACGGTTCAAAGAGACCCTGACTGCCTATCTGTTCCTTCTCCCCGCATTTCTCATTATTGGAGTCTTTGGCCTTTTCCCCCTTATTTTCGCCGTCTATGTCAGCCTGCACCGCTGGCGCATCAACCCCGGGGACCTTATCGGTCTAGGCAACTATACCAAAGCGGTCGATGTCCTGGCCTACGTGATCGCTTTCTGGCTGTGCGTCATCTTTGTCGGAATTGCAATACGTTCCCTCCGCAATCTGGTGCTCACTTCCCGGGAGGCAGGGGACGCGCCCTGGGTGTGGCTGATTCCGGCGGTCGTGACGGCAGCCGGCATCGCCCAATTCTTTCGCTTCTTCTTCCTCCTATTGCCGGAGGTGCTGGGCGTTGCCGCCAAGATCAGAGGCCAGGAGCGCACGCAAGAACTCTTTTTGGAACTTCTGGGTGAAGCCTGGCGCACGCCGACCGTGCAAGAAGCATTACGCATATCGCTGGGGCTGCTGGCGGCGGGCTTTATCCTGTCCTATCTGATTCATCGCTATCTGGCCCGCGGCCCTCGTGGTATCAGCTACTACACCTCATTCATCTCCATCCTGCTGCTGGTCGGGGGAGCGATCCTCCTGGGCTGGTTCACCTGGACCGAGATCCAGGCCGTCTATGCCGAAGCCCTGGAGGCGGGCGAGCCTCTGGATCTGTGGGCCCAGATCGTGACCATAAGCGCTGGGTTCGTGCTACTGATCCTATCGTGGCTGGTGTGGGGCTCCGCTGGCAAACGCGACTCCAACCTGGGCATGGTGCTGCGCCTGGGAGCAGCGGCGGCCTTGCTGGTCGGCGCCTGGATCCTGATCGCCGAACTGCCGAGGGCCATCGCGGCCGGTGACGAGGATTGGTGGCAGGGGCTCAAGGTCACCGCCTTTTACTCGCTGGGCACGGTTCCGTTCCAGTTGGGCATTTCGTTGCTGCTGGCTAATCTCCTCTTTCAGAGCATCAGGGGTAAGGGTGCCTTTCGCCTGATCTACTTTATGCCCTACATCACACCGGCTGTGGCCGCAGCCGCCGTCTTTAAGGTATTCTTTTCCGGGCGCCCCACCGCGCCCATCAACAGCCTGTTGTTGGCATTTGGCGCTGAGCCGCAACTTTGGCTTGACGAGCCGGCAGGCATTGTGCAATTGCTGGCCGGTGCCGGGGTTGAGGTGCCGGCCTGGGCAGCGGGACCCAGCCTGGCTTTGGTGGTGATCATTATCTACAATATCTGGAGCTACGTGGGCTACGACACGGTCATCTTTTTGGCCGGGTTGGGCGGCATCCCCAGCGAGTTGTACGAGGCCGCCGCCATCGACGGCGGCGGTCGCTGGGCCCAGTTTCGCCACATCACCTTTCCCCTGCTATCCCCAACCACCTACCTGCTCACGTTCCTGGCCATCACCGGGACCTTCAAAGCTTTCAACCACGTCTGGGTGCTGCGCAGTGCGGCCGCCCTTGGCACCACCGACACAGCCAGCATTGTCATTTTTAACGAGTTCAACCGCAATACGCGCTATGGCTACGCCGCTTCGTTGGCTGTGCTCCTGCTGGGCGTGATCATGGTGCTTACGATCGTCAACAACCGGATCGCGGAGGAGAGAGTGTTCTATGGCTAGCATCAACTCGGCAGCACCGCAGACCACTACATCCCAGCGAACGGCCAACACCCGCCGCCCCAGGCGTCGCATCGACGTGGGACGGGTGGTCACCTATACCATACTGATCCTTGGTGCCTTTGTCGCCATGGTGCCCTTTTTCTGGATGGTCAGCTCCTCCCTTATGAACTTGACCGAGGCCACCGGGCGGGCCATCCTGCCCAGCACGCCCCAGTGGGAGAACTATGTCGAGGCCTGGAACGATGCCAACTTTAAGGACTACTTTTTTAACTCAGTTATCATCGCCACTCTCACCATCGCCGGGCAGGTCGTGTTCTGCACGCTCGCGGCCTATGCCTTTGCCCGGATGGAGTTCCCAGCCAAGGGCTTCCTGTTTGCGCTATTGATTGCCACCTTTATGATTCCCGAGGCCGTCACTTGGATCCCCAACTTTCTCACCGTCACCTGGCTGGGGCGCGTGGGGCCGATACCCTGGATCAACAACTGGCCGGCTTTGACAGTGCCCTTTATGGCCAGCGCTTTCTCTATCTTCTTGCTACGCCAGTTCTTTGCCCAACTGCCTGAGGATCTATGGGACTCGGCCCAGATCGACGGCGCCGGACACGTGCGTTTCTTGATCCAGATCGTGGTGCCACTCTCGAGAGCAGCGCTGCTGACCGTCGTGCTGTTTACGTTTATCGGTTCGTGGAACGCACTGGCCTGGCCGATCCTGGTTACCACCGGTCTGGAATGGCGGCCCATCTCCTACGGACTCTCTGCCTTCCTGGACGAGGCGGGCGCCCTTATCCATCTGCAGATGGCCGGATCGGTCATTACCATCTTGCCTATCCTGGTCCTGTACCTGCTTGTCCAACGCCAGTTCACCGAGGGCATAGCAACGACCGGTTTGAAGGGCTAGTATGGAATGCGCATTGACCAACGGGCCAAGGAGCATCATTCAGAACTATGGGGGACACTAGACCTGACAGAGCGAACCAGGGTTCGTTGGAGAACCTGTCAGGTCTGTACCCTTGCTTCTGAGTGTTACCCCCTGCTCAGGTCGACGACGATCGAGGCTGGGATGCGCGAGTTGGGCATTGCGCGCAGCTATGAAAGGAGGTGAAGCACTCTCGAAACAGGTTCCGTCAACAGGCTCGCCTGCTTGTGGGCAGGCATCAATCCGAACAAATCCAGTAGAAAGTGGAGGAGAAAACAAAAATGAGTAGAAAATGGATGCATTTTTTGGTGTTGGCCGTTTTGGTGATCCCTCTGATCCTGACGGCCTGTGGCGCCACCGAGGAACCAGCGCCGCCGGAAGCGCCCACCGCAGCACCACAACCAACAGAAGCCCCGACTGAAGAGGCGGCAGTTCAGCCGACGGAACCGGCGGAACCGGCGGAGCCGGAGCCCTGTGCACCGGCCACCGAGGGGCCCCTGGCCGGCGTCGATATCCGCGGCGTGAGCTTTGACTGGTGGCACCAGCACAGCGGCAGCCGTGAGGAGAAGCTGATCCCGATGGTGCAAGCCTTCAACGATACCAACGAGTGCGGCATCACCGTCAACGCCATGAACCAGGGCGGCTACAACGACATCCGCGATAAGATGAACGCCAGCCTGGCCACCGGTGACCTGCCCGGCCTGGTGGTCGGCTACCAGAACGACCAGGCCTTCTATGCTTTGGCCGATGGCCTGGCCGACCTGAACGACTATATCGACGACCCCACCTGGGGTTTGGGCGAGGACAAGGCAGACTTTTTCGAGGCCTTCCTCGACCAGGGAATCCATCCCGTCTACGGCGGCGCCCGCCTGGGCTTCCCGCCCAACCGCTCGGTGGAAGGCCTCTACTACAACCTCACCTGGCTGCAGGAGCTGGGCTTTGACGGCCCGCCCACCACGCCCGAAGAGTTCCGCGAGATGGCCTGCGCCGGAGCCGAGGCCAACGGCGATGGCACCGGTGGCTACATCCTGCGCGACGACGCTTCCGCCGTCGCTGCCTGGACCTTTGCCTACGGCGGTGACGTGCTGACCGAGGACGGCACCGGTTACGTCTACAACGAACAGGCCACCGTCGATGCCATGACCTTCCTCAAGGGGCTCTACGACGACGGCTGTGCCTACTTTTTCACCGAGGGCTATCCCAACCCCGAGTTCGCCGCACGGCGCGCCATCTTTACCCAGGGCTCCAGCTCCGGCCTGCCCTTCTACATGGGGGATGTCGCCACCGTCGCCGAGGAAGAGGGCCGCGAGGAGGATGAATGGGGCTTCACCGCCGTCCCGCACACCACCGCCGATCCCGTCATCGACATCTATGGCGCCGACATCATGATCCCCGTCACCACACCCGAAACGCAGTTGGCGGCGTGGATCTTTATCAAGTGGTTCACCTCGCCTGAGACCCAGGCCGACTGGGTGCGGGCCAGCAACTACTTCCCGACCCGCGCCGGCACCCAGGAGTACCTGGGCGACTATATCAGCGAGAACCCGCAGTGGGGCCAGGCGCTTGAGCTGCTGCAGTTTGGCATGTTCGAGCCGCAGCTCATCTCCTACCAGGGTGTGCGCGATGCAGCCGAGATGGCCTTCAACGAGATCATGCAGGGCGCCGACATCCAGGCCACCCTGGACGCCCTGACCGAGGAAGCCAACGAGCTTCAGGCCGAGTTGTCGGAATAGTAGTCTCTGGCTATCCAGATCTTGGGGTGCGCGCAGATGCTGGTCAGCCGCGGCCTCAGGATAATCTGAACATCAGAGTCTGACCAAGGATACGGAGACGGGTTGCAGGGCATGTCCTGCAACCCGTCTCCACCTAAACAGCAAACTCGAATCGCCACCAGTTTCACGGCCTAATATCGACAGTGACGCGGCGAGATCCACCCCCGGCTCTGCGCGGACCACAGTCCGTGCATTGCCACTGGGCGTGCTGGACCGTGATCCAACACGAGCTGAGCTCGGTAGAGGTGCCGGTGTCCTTGTTTGGTGAGTGGCGCCCCGCGCCATGGAACACTCGCAAAGAAGATCGTCCCAACCCGTTGGGACCAGAAGCAAAGAGCCTGCGCAGGGCCAAGGCGCTGGGCATCACATGCCTATTGGCTCTCCTGGCCATTGTTGCAACCGCCTGCAATCTTTCGCTCCCCGGCTCGCAGGAGGTTCCGACCACCGCGGGGCCCACCGCGACACTCGAACCTGAACCGACGGAAACCCCAGAACCAGGCATCACATCGCTGACCTTCTGGGAGCCTTTTGCCCTCGACCGGCCCCAGGGCATCCTGCTGAGCGAGATGCTCCGGGACTTTGAGGAGGAGAACCCGGATATTTCGGTCGAGATCGTCCCCAAGTCCGGCTACGTGGGCATCCATGGTTCGATGCTGGCCCGGCTGCCGGATGGAGAGCTGCCCGACCTGGCAGTCGCCTTTCCGAGCATGATCGCCGAGTATGCCGCTTCCGGGGTTGTGGCCCCGCTGGATGCCTACATCAACGATCCGGAGCTGGGGCTAAC
>JASFHU010000038.1:0-14119 GCA_050123055.1 Anaerolineae bacterium | reverse complement strand
CCCGCTTTCAGTTCGACCGTCACCTGCCAGTTCGCATCTGCGCGCGTCTGGAACATCGGTGTCGCCGTGGTGTCCCAGTCGTTGAACTCACCCACCACGTTGACCCTATCTGCCCATGCGGTGGAGGGCATCGCAAATGTTACACGGACACGGTCCGTTCCCGAGATGGTCTCTTTCTTTATCACAGTACTTCCTTCTCCTCGAACTATGCAGAGCACAGACTCCCGCGGGACAATCCGATAATACGATATGGAATCCGCAGAAGCCTGTGCTCGCCCGTACCTAGCCAGCCCCTGATATGCCCAGGTGGGCTGGTTTGCAGCTAATCGTCTTCTTCCTCTTCGTCTTCCCAGGACCAATCGTAGGCCCAGTCGAGCTCCAGAGGCTCCACGCTGATCACCTCGAGATCCGCGTCACAATGGGGGCAGGTGACCTTCTGTCCCAGAGCAGCATGAGGGTTGAACCTGATCCGACCGTCGCAGTCCGGACAATACGCACTAGCCATGTGTCGAAGCTCCTTTCCTTTTCATAGTGTCAGCCTTTCCTTCGAGGCTGCGCATATAGTGTAACTCACCCGTGTTCTAGAGCTGAGCAAAAACGATACCAACGATGTATCACAAACGCATCACCTGTACGATCTTTGCGATACGGGCAGCAGCAGCTACATGCCGAGCGGTCATGAGCGCGCGACCTCGATCCGGGACACGTCCTGGGCCAGCTCCTTGAACTCAGAGAAGGGGATCGCGGTCAAGGTCTGTGTGGAGCTGACGCCAAATCGGTTGGCCAGCAGGGCCACTTTGGCCGCTGTAGCGGCTGTGGGTGCCTCAAAGATGTGCATAAAATCATAGGCTCCCAGCAGCGCATAGCTAGCGATCCGCCTGACCTGTGGTAGGGATTCAGCCAACTCTCGGTCAATTAGCTCGTCCATCTCGACCAGATCGGTCATCTCGCCGGCAGAAGCTGCCGCTACTTTGGATAGCAGTACAAAGGTGGTCATGTCTTCCCTCCATCATGGGCTGGGCCGGAAACGGCCCGGATGTGAGGGCAAGGGGACCGTGCCTCCCCCCGCGCGCAGTCCCCTTGCGCCTCCCGGCTAGTAGTCTGGCATAGGCGGCATGGGCGCCTTTTCCTTTTCGGGGATGTCGGTGATGAGTGCCTCGGTGGTGAGGATCATGGCCCCGATGCTGGCCGCGTTCTCCACCGCACTGCGGGTCACCTTCACCGGATCGATGATGCCCTGTGTCACCATATTGACGTAGACCTCGCGCAGCACGTCGTAGCCCACGTTTGAGTCATTCTGCTCCTTTTGTTGCCGGCGTACATTCTCCACAATGACCGCACCGTCCCGGCCAGCGTTCACTGCCAATTGCCGCATCGGTTCCTCCAGGGCTCGCCTCACGATAGTCACCCCGGTCTGCTCGTCAGGGAACTCCATCTTCACGTCCGCCAGCGCAGGAATCGCGTTGATCAGTGCCACACCACCACCGGGGACGATACCCTCATCCACTGCGGCGCGGGTCGCGCTTAGGGCGTCCTCGACCCGGTGCTTTTTCTCTTTCAGTTCGACTTCGGTGCCCGCGCCCACGCGGATGATGGCGACGCCTCCGGACAACTTGGCCAGCCGCTCCTGCAACTTTTCCTTGTCATAGTCCGAGGTGCTGGCCTCGATCTCGGCCTTGATCTGGTTGATCCGCCCCAGGATGTTCTTGCTGATCGCCTCATCATCGACACCGACGATGGTCGTATCCTCTTTGGTCGAGATCACCTTCACCGCACTCCCCAGGTCGCTGAGCTGGGTGGTTTCCAGCTTGCGGCCCATCTCCTCGGTGATGACTTGTCCGCCGGTCAGCACCGCGATGTCCTGCAACATCGCCTTACGCCGGTCGCCAAAGCCTGGCGCCTTGATGGCCAACACGTTGAACACCCCACGCAGCTTGTTTAGCACCAGCGTCGCCAGCGCTTCGCCGTCGACGTCCTCAGCCACGATCACCAGGTTCTTCCTTCCCTTCTGCACCATCTTCTCCAGGATGGGAATGATGTCCTGGGCCGACGAGATTTTCTTGTCGTGGATCAGAAACAGCGGCTCGTCCAACACCGCTTCCATCCGCTCCGGATCAGTGACAAAGTAGGGCGAGATGTAGCCCCGGTCGAACTGCATGCCCTCCACGTACTCGGTCTCGAAGGCCAGACCCTTGCTTTCCTCGACGGTGATGACCCCGTCCTTGCCGACCTTCTCCATCACCTCGGCGATCAGCTCGCCGATCTCCTTGTCGTTGGCCGAGATGGCGGCCACGTTGGCGATCTCTTCCTTGGTGTCGATATCGGTCGCCATCTCCCGAAGTGCCTCGACCACTGCCTCCGATGCCTTGGCGATGCCGTTCTTGATCAACATCGGGTTGGCGCCTGCGGCCACGTTCTTCAGGCCCTGGTTGACGATCATCTGGGCCAGAACTGTTGCCGTCGTCGTCCCGTCCCCGGCTACGTCGTTGGTCTTGGTCGCCGCTTCCTTCAGCAATTGGGCGCCCATGTCCTGGAACGGTTCCTCTAGCTCAATCTCCTTGGCCACCGTCACCCCGTCATGGGTGATAGTCGGCGCGCCCCATTTCTTGTCCAGGGCCACGTTGCGGCCCTTCGGCCCCAGGGTGACCTTGACGGCGTTGGACAGTGTGTCCACGCCGACTTTCAGATCACGACGTGCGCTTTCGGAAAACACCAATTGTTTGGCCATGATTTATCTCCCTTCGCAATTCGCTGCTCGATCCCCGATTCCCTGGTCCCAGGTTCCGGGTACCAGATATCAGGTATCAGGCAATCGGCTATACAAGAATAGCGAGGACGTCACTTTCCTTGAGAATCAAGTACTTTTTGTCCTGCAGCTTGACCTCGGTGCCACCGTACTTGGCGAACAACACGCGGTCGCCCTTTTCCACATCCATGGGGATGCGTTCCCCCTGGTCATCCTTGCGACCAGGACCGACGGCGATCACCTTGCCCTCCTGGGGCTTCTCCTTGGCCGTCTCCGGCACATAGATGCCGCTGGACGTCATCTCCTCGCGCTCGATGGGTTCCACTACCAGACGGTCCGCCAGTGGTTTGAGTTTGAGTGCCATCTGTCACAATCCTCCCTCTACCTTTTGGTGAGTAGCGGGCAGAGACGGACAGGAGAACCAAATTGCTCACCTTCCTTCTCCGCCGCTACAATCGCTCGTTACTTACTTATGGTTGGTCTTGACCTTGATGGTCTTGGGCTTGACCTCTTCTGCCTTTGGGAAGGTCAGGGTGAGGATCCCGTCGGTAAAGTCGGCCTCCGCCTTGTCGGTCTTCAAGCCGCCCGGCAGGGTCACAGACCGGTGAAAGGACCCATGGCGTCGCTCGCGGCGCAGGTAGTTTTCGCGCTTGACCTCTTCCACTGCCTTGGTCTCGGCCTTGACGCTTAGCGTGTCTCCTGCGATAGAGATGTTGATGTCCTCGCCCTTGACGCCAGGGATGGCAGTCTTGACGACTACGCTATCGTTGGTCTCGTACATATCAACAGCCAGGCTTCCGTCGCCCCACAGGCCGAACGGCGCAGCTGTGCGGAAGAATGAATCCTCGAACATCCTGTCCATAGCATCCCGCAGAGAGACCAGGTCCCCGATCGGCTCCCATCGAACCAGACTCCTTGCCATGTGACACACCTCCTCCGTCTATCCCTCTTTTTTTTGGCATCGCAGGCCTTATCCTGGACTTGGCTGTACAAGCATACCGCTGCACAGGCGGTCCAGAGATACGATCCGTGACGCTTTGCCCAAGCATACCCGATTCCGGCCAGGTATGCATCAGGCAAGAGACCGATTCTTGCTGGGACAAATGACCTATAGGCAGAGCAATCCGCACCAGCGGTAGGGCATTTGTCCTAAGGGAAAATCGATCCTTCCGCCGATGCAGGCAGGTCCGGAACTTGCTATGATGGTTCCAAAGATGGATGCAGCGGGGCAATAGCAGCTCTGCAAACTCAGGAACATTCATCTGGTGGATTGCGTCTTGGTGAATGCACGATGAAATCTGCCAAATCTTTCGACAGCAGGAGGCGTCGAAAAAAATGAACAGCATAACCAAGTTCAAGTCAAGGAACTGGCTCACCTTCCTGGTGAGCGTAATCGCCATTTCTTTGGTCGCGGTCCTGGGCGTGTTGATCTGGAACAGCCAGGCAGCGGCTCCTGACGAGCCCCTGCCCGCTGAGGCGTTCGTTCAACTGGATCCCTCGGCTGGCGAACCGGGCACCATCGTCACGATCGATGGCCATGGCTGGCAACCGGGTGAAATGGTGCTGGTCCACCTGGTCGAGGTCGAGAATGGCAGCACCGACGGAGTCGTGTACGGCAGCGCTGTGGCGGACTCAAACGGTCAAGTGACGGCCAGCTTTCGCTATCCGCAGGCCGGGCCGTGGATGGCCAAACAGGAAGCCATCGTCTTGGTACGGGGTGTCGCTTCGGGGAGTACAACGCGAGTGGCCTTCCAGGTGATCCAGCCAACAGCCGAACCGAACACACCTACACCCGAACCTACGGCTACTCCAGTGCCCGATACACCCATTCCGGCCCCCGACACGCCGGTACCTGTCCCGCCTACACCCACGCCCACACCCGTGGCGCCCTCGCCTGTCCCGCCTACACCGACGGTACCGGTTCCCACACCTACTCCGGTTCGGATCACCGAGTGGCGCGGCGAGTACTACAACAACGTCAACCTGAGTGGCTCTCCGCTGGTGCGCAACGACAGCAAGATCGACTTTGACTGGGGACAGGGCAACCCTACGAGGGGCATCAACGCCGATAACTTTTCGGTACGCTGGACCCGTCGGCTCGACTTTGAGGGCAGGACCTATCGATTCACCGTCCGCGTCGACGACGGCGTGCGACTGTGGGTCGATGGGCAGTTGCTCATCGACCAGTGGAAGGACGGATCCCCAAGGACCTACTCGGTTGAGCGGGCCATGACACCAGGCAAGCACGACGTACGTGTGGAGATGTACGAACGCACCGGCAGGGCAGCTATCACCTTCGGGCGGGAGGTGGTGGAGTCGTACCCCGACTGGAAGGGCGAGTACTTTGGCAATACCGGCCTCAATGGTGCTCCGACCCTGGTCCGCAACGACAAGGGTATCGACTTTGACTGGGGCGAGGGTGCTCCGGCGCCCGGCCTGCCGGCGGACAACTTTGGCGTGCGCTGGACCCGCCAGCTCCACTTCCCGGCCGGTACCCATCGCTTCACCGTCGAGGTGGACGATGGTGCGCGGCTGTGGGTCGATGGCATCCTCATCATCGACCAGTGGCGCGACGGCATCGGCAGTTACGTTGGCGACATCTATGTGGCCGAGGGCACACACGCGGTGCGCGTGGAGATGTACGAGCACACGGGAGGTGCCAAAGCTCGCCTTTGGTGGGCGCGACAGGAGGGCTACCCGGATTGGAAGGGGGAGTACTTTGCCAACCGAGAGCTGGCCGGAGCCCCCTTGCTGGTACGAAACGACACCAACATCGACTTCAACTGGGGTGCTGGGGCGCCCGCCGCCGGACTGCCGGCCGATGACTTTGGCGTGCGCTGGACCCGGAACCTCCATTATGCCGCCGGTCACTACCGCTTCACCGTCGAGGTAGACGACGGGGCCCGGCTGTGGGTGGATGGGGTCCTCGTCATCGATCGGTGGCGCGATGGCATTGGCAGCTACAGCGGGGACATCTATCTGGCCGAGGGCCGACACCGGGTCCAGATGGAGATGTACGAGCATACTGGGGGGGCCATGGCGCGCCTGCGGTGGGCGCGGCAGGAAGGCAACCCGCAATGGAAGGGCGAGTACTTTGCCAATCGCGAACTGGCTGGCGTACCTGCCCTGGTGCGATACGACTGGAAGATCGACTTTGACTGGGGCAGGGCAGCCCCGGCTGCCAATCTGCCCCCGGAGAACTTTAGCGTGCGCTGGGGCCGGGAGCTCGACTTCCCGGTGGGCACGTACCGCTTCACTGTCGAGGTGGATGACGGCGCGCGGCTGTGGGTAGATGATCAGTTGGTGATTGACCAGTGGCGCGACAACATGGCTACCTACAGCGGCAGCGTCTACCTGTCCGAAGGTAAACACCAGGTCCGGATGGAGATGTACGAGCACACCGGCGATGCCAAAGCGCGCCTATGGTGGACGCTGGAGACGAACCGGGCGGAGTGGAAGGGCAGGTACTATGCCAACCGCAAGCTGAAGGGCGATCCGGCGCTCGTCCGCAACGACGCGAACATCAGCTTCAATTGGGGGGCAGGTGCACCGGCCCCAGGTCTGCCGGCTGACGACTTTAGCGTCAAGTGGACCAGCCATGTGGACTTTGACGAGGGCACCTACCGCTTCTGCGCCAGGTCAGACGATGGTGTCAGCGTGGAGATGGACGACCAGTTGCCCTACATCATCCGCGAGTGGCATGATGGATATGACACCTACTGCAACGACGTCTACGTACCGGCCGGTCGCCACAAGGTCACCGTCGAATACTACGAACACCTGGGTGGGGCCATGATCCAGTTCTGGTGGCAGAAACTCGCGGAAGGATAATCTCGGGCAGTAACGAGCCCAGGCAGAGCGTGTAGTTGGTGCGATGAATGCCACTTGCCATGACGGCAGGTGGCATTCCCATTTCCAGAGGCTGTGAGAATGTATCCACTCAAGCTTGGCTTCTGATCGCTGTACTGGGTCATTTATCCCAGTCGAGACCGGTCCTTCGGCCGATTCGTCCTTGGCGGAAAGATGATACCATAAGGCAGTGCTTCCTTCTGCCTGACAGATGGAAGAGTGACCTCGTCAAGCGCAAGAAGAAGTTCTGTGAGGGGAGATGGTACCCTCACCTCTGAGGAGTGTGTGAAATCAAAGCACTGTGCATCGGTCTGATCAAGCTCGGCTTGGCGATCGCCGTGGTGGCGGGTGCCTGTGGTCTGACGGTTTCTGCTGGCGACCTTCCAGGCGGAGTCCCTGGTCACGAGGCAGATGCGCTGGCATCCGCACACGAGTCAGACGTCTCTGGGGTTTCCCTTGCGTATGAGCGTGTAGAGATTCCGGAAGCTGGGCTGGCGCTCGAAGTGCCGATCGGTTGGCAGCAGCTTGACGAAGAGCCTGCTTGGTCACCGACCGGTGATGGAGAGAGACGCATCGGTGTCAGTTGGTACCATCTCCTGTCAGCCATCAGGCCGGAGGCTGTCCTGCTGCCGGTCGGTGGCCACATTGCAGAGTCGACGCCCATAGTGCTGGACTGGGGTAGTGGGCGGCAATACCTTGTCAAACACTACGGACCTGGCGTGGCTGGCGCAGGTGCCGGGGTACCTGCATCGTCGGTCGAGCTACACACGATCATAGTCGTGGCTGACGGTCAGACGCAGTGGGCCTATGACCTGCACGCCGTCGCACCCACGGAGGAAGAACTGGCCGCCGAGAAGCCTATCCTTGACACAATGCTTGAATCTATGCACTTGACCACCCCACTTGCCGTAGGCACGAGCCAATAGGTGTAGGTACTGCTATGAAGAGTCACACGAACGGCTACCAATCAGGATACTCGTCACATCGACCTGCCCATACGCGGGCCGCGCAGCGCGACCGGGTGTCTGCATTCAACCAGCTTGTCCTGGAGAACCGGAACACGGTGTACAACCTGGCCTATGGTATCCTGGGCGATCCCGACCTGGCTGCTGCCGCGACAAAGGACACGTTTCTAAGGGCATTGCCGGCACTTCCAACATATCGCGAGAAGGCCAGCAAGCAATGGCTCACGGAGATAGCCGTCAATGTGTGTCAGGAATACCCGTGCCGGTTGACCCAACCGGTCTTGGACCCCTGTGTTGCCGGCACACCGGACACTTCAGGGCCGGGGGCTGGGGACGATCTTGATCGGCCGCTGGGCAAACTATGCTCGGACACGAGGAAGAATTCTTAGGTGAAAAAGGCTGAGAACAGCTAAAGGAGGATACACCGATGTTTGTAAGCGATCGCATGAGTTCACCGGTCGTCACGGTTGCACCGGATACATCCTTTCAGGATGCGTTGCAGCGGATGCGCGATCATGGCTGCCGGCGCCTCCCGGTCGTCGACCCGAAGGGCAAGCTGGTGGGCATTGTCTCAGAGCGCGACCTATTGCATGCAGAGCCATCTTCGGCTACCTCGTTGAGCATTTGGGAAGTCCACTACTTGCTCTGGAAGATCCAGATCCGCGAGATCATGACCAGAGAGGTCATCACGACGACGCCAGACACGCCCATCGAAGATGCAGCCAGCCTGATGGTCACCAACAAGGTCGGCGGGCTGCCTGTCGTTGATGGCAAGGGCAAGGTGGTCGGCATCATCACCGAGACAGACGTCTTCAGGACCTTCGTCGAGATGTTCGCCGGGGGGCAGGCCGGGCTGCGTTTGACCTTGCAGGTGCCGGAGAGAAGGGGAGTTCTTGCGGCATTGTCCCAGGCGATTGCTGACCTGGGTGGCAGCATAGAGAGCGTTGGTTCTTTCTACGGAGAGGTACCCGACGAGCGGGGGCTGGTCGTCAAGGTACGGGATGTGAGCCAAGGCCAACTGGTGGACACCCTTGAGGCTCTCGGAGACCATGTCGTTGACGCTCGTGACGTCTAGTGACGGTATCGATTTCGCACAGGCTGGCGAAGCCGGCCATGTCGATCGGGCTGCCATGTTTACGCTCGTCGCTGCACCGCCGCAGGATAGCGGCTGTGAAACGCAAAGCGAATCGCAAACGAGACGACCGGCTAGGTCATTTGTCCTAGATGAGGATCGGTCATCCGGCCGATGTGTTGCCGGCGAGAAGGGATTATACTGGGAACTGATGCTGCCTGGGCAGCCAACCAAAAAGACCGAGAACACCAGGTCTCCGGTCAACCCAGAGCCTGACAGCAGACCTGAGACTGAACAAGGAGGAAGGACAAATGGCACAGCGATCTGGCAAGAAGAAGAGTCCGACTGCGAAGACCAAGAAGCAGAAAAAGCAGACGCCCACCCCGCCCAAGCAGACCCCTACCGCATCAAAGTAGGTAGGTGCCGCCAGAAGTAACTTGGGAGCCCCGCGATGGGGCTCCTTCTTTGCTACCGCTCCTGCTACGCACCTACTATTGCGACTTTGCACTGGTCAGGTCGGGGGCGGCGCTGCGCACCCTAACCACCGTTCCTTGCCCGGCCTCGCTCTCGATCTCCAGGATGCCACCAATCTGAGCTGCCCGCTCGCGCATCGAGTTCAATCCCATGTGGCCGGCATACTCGGCGCGAGGGTCAAAACCCACGCCGTCATCCGTCAGTTCCAGCTCGATCTCTCCCTGGACCGCACAGAGACGAATGCCCACCCTCTCCGCCTGGGCGTGCTTGACAATGTTGTTCAGCGATTCTTGGGCAATGCGATAGAGGGCCTCCTTTTCCTCAAAGGACAGGGTTGGCTCTTCGCAGAAATCGGTATGCACTTCTAGGTTGTGGCGGGCACGCAGGGCAACCGCCTGCCGGGTCAGGGCTGCGACCAGGCCCTCACGTTCTAGGGAGTCGGGCCGCAGCTCAAAGATGAGAGCTCGCATCTCGGCCAGTCCCGCTTCGGCCAGGGAGAGCACGTAATCCAGCGGCTCAGCCAGGCTGGCTTTCAACTCCGGCGTGATGTCAGCGCGCTCCAGCAATGCGCTGGCCGTGCGCGCCCCCAGGCCGACACCGTACAGCACCTGCGAAACCGAGTCGTGCAGCTCTCGGGCCAGTCTCTGCCGCTCCTCCAGAGCTGCCAGTCGCCGGGCCTGCCCGTATAGCCGCGCGTTTTCGATAGCCGTAGCCGCCTGGTTGGCGATGGTCTGGGCCAGAGCGACCTGATGTTGCACATAGGCCTCGCGCTCGCCATGATGGAGGCTGAGCCAGCCGATAAGCCGCTCCCGGGCCATCAGCGGCACACCTACCCAGGTGCGCACGTATCCCATCTCTCGGTCCAGGTACTCGCCGAATGCCTGCCGGAAAGCCTGGGCCAGCCACGTATCACCCCGGACGTCGCCTATGATCAGTGGCTCGTGGCCCTCCATCGCCTCCCAGAGCTCGCCCGCTTGCTCTCGACCGAGATGCATCTTTGCCTGCACCTCGCGAGGGATCGGCCCGCGGTGTGCAACGTTGCGCAACTCGTCGCCTTCCAGGATCAACACGCTGGCCCCGTCATAGGCCACGACCTGATGGAGTTGCTCCAAGATCATCTCCAACAAGAGTGGCAGGTCCAGGGTGGAGGCGATATTGGCCGACACGTCGAGCAGCATGGACAATTCTCGGGTGCGTTCCTCGACCCGCTGCTCCAGCAACTGGTAGGCTTCTACTTCTGCGGAGATGTCCCGAACCACGGCCAGCGCATGCGGTTCTCCTTGATACGCAAAGCCCGTTCCGACCACCTCGATATGGAACGGTGTACCATCCCGTCGCAAGTCCCGTGCCCGACCATGAAAGTCGCGTCCAGCCTTGACCGTTTCGATGAACTGCTCAAAGATGGGCAGTGAACCAGCATGGATGAACTGGCTGGGCTTCAGAATGCGGAACTCCTCGACCGAGTAGCCGTGCATCCGAGCGGCGGCCGGGTTCAAGTCAACGAGCTTACCCTCCAGGTCAAAGATGAGCAAGCCGTCACTCGTGGATTCGAGGACGCTGCGGTACTGAGCCTCCCGTTCCGCCAGGGCCGCTTCGGCTCTCTGGCGCTCGGCGCCGTCCTGGAGATCATTGATCACCTTGGGTCACTCCATTGATTCCAGTGGTACCAGGCCGCTGCGCAGGGCGTGGAGGGCGGCCTGGGTACGGCTGGTCACGCCGAGCTTTCCCAGGATGTTGCTTACGTGGGTCCGAACCGTCTTTTCAGCGATGACCAGGGTCGCTGCTATCTCCTTGTTGGACTTGCCCTGGGCCAGTTGTTGCAGCACCTCCGTCTCCCGCTCGGTGAGGGGTTCTGGATCCTGGGGAGCGGGTACCTCGCGCACCAGCCGCGCTGCAACCGGTGGCGACAACTGCACCTGACCTGCGGCGGCCGCCTTGATGGCCCGGCACAGCTCATCCGCCTCCGTGTCCTTGAGCAGATAGCCAATGGCCCCGGCGCGCATCGCCCCGTAGACAGCGCTGTCCTCCAGCACGCTTGTCAAGGCGAGCACTTCGACTCCGGGCAGCTCGCGGCGGATGGCTTCCGTGGCAGCGATGCCATCCATGACCGGCATCAACAGGTCCATCAACACGACGTCCGGTTCCAGCTCGTGGGCCAGGCGCAGGGCCTCGGCGCCGTTGGCGGCCTCGCCCACCACCTCCAAGTCAGGGTCCAATGCCAGGTACATACGCAGCCCCTGGCGGACCACACCGTGGTCGTCCACGATCAGGATGCGAATCCCCATACTCCTCCTCCTCTGCCTCCGGCCAGATGGCCGCGCCATAGGGCAAATGTCCCAGGCAAGACGGGTCCGTTGCCCGATGCTTACAATCTTCCCTTAGATTATAATACGAGCGTGCACAGGATCAAAATCGTGGTCGCACTAGCACGGAAGGGGGCTTGGGCATGATTCGAGTCTTGATCGTGGATGGGCAGGACGAGGTACGCCGGGGTCTGCGAATGCGCCTGGACATCGAGCCAGACGTGGTCATCGTCGGCGAGACGGGCAAAACCGGGGAGGCCCTCTACCGGGCCCAGGCCCTTGACCCGGACGTGATCGTGGTGGATATCGCGATGCGCGGTGCTGAGGGGGTGACACTCGTTGAACGCCTGCGAGCTGCCGCTCCTGCGGCTGCTGTGGTGGTCCTCACCCTTCACGGTGACAGGGACACGCGCGCAAGAGCGGAGGAAGCTGGAGCCCACGTGTTTCTGGAGAAATACGGAGGAGCCGCAGACCTACTAAAGGCTATCCGTCAGCTTGCACAGCCTCGGGTTCGATCTAGAACCCGGCATCGGTCCGCTGGCAGCACCACTGCTGAGCGGGAGCTGGGCATGGAACGAAATGCCGGAACACCGCGTCTGAGTGCAGCAGTCGCCGGTAACAAAGATAGTTAGACGCTGAAAGGAAGGCACTGGAGAGGTAGAAATGGAAATGCACAAGAGAATCATGAAGAGCCTTCGATGGGTGCTGGGCCTACTGCTAATCGTGGTGGGATTGAGCACAACCTGGGCCTGGGGCCAGGTGGCCCGTCTTGCAGGACCAGCGCCGGCAGCTGAGCAGCCGCCGGTGACAGTCCTCTACGCCGCCTGGCAACCGGACGGCAGTGAGCAGCCAACGCTGTTCCGCAGTATTGACCAAGGAGTCACCTGGATACCCCTGGCTCTGCCTGGTGGGGCTGCCCCGCGGGTCTGGGCGGACGATAGCGACCAGCGGGTAGCAGTTGCCACTGAAGACGGCTCTGTGCTTCGCTCCGACGATCGGGGCGAAACCTGGATGAGCCCGGCCGAAGGCCTCCCCGTCACTAGCCTGGTTTGGGATGAGGACGGTAGCCTCTACCTGGGTACGATGGGGCGAAGCATCTATCGCCTGGCGGCCGATGGCGCCTTGTTGGACATCGCCGTGGTACACGGCGAGTTAGCCACGGCCGAGGTTGTGGAACTGTCCTTGGCCGGGGACCATCTCTTTGCGGCGACACCTACCGTCCTGTATCATACAGCCGACCGCGGCGCCACGTGGACCAAGACAACGCCGCCGCCGGAGAGAGTCACGGCTGTTGCGGCCACCGACCCCCAGACGGTCTACGTCGGAACGGCAACCGTCGGTGTCTACAAGAGCTCGGATGCCGGGCAAACCTGGCTGCCGGCCTGGGAGGGCCTGGGCCTCGCTGCCGGCCAGATGGTCAAGGTCACCGCGCTGCGTGCCGACCCTTCGGAGCCGGGCGTGCTCTACGCTGCGGTGGATCACGCCGTGGGCAGCACCCACGTCCACGCCAGCGCGGCTGGGGTCTTTGTCACCGTGGACAACGGCGCGTCGTGGCAGCCGCTGGCCGGGCCTTCATTCCCGGAAGCCAGGCATGCTTCAAGCCTGGTATTGATTGCCGGCAAACCGCTCAACGCCCGGGCGGTCACGGCCGAGGGTCTACAAGGCTATGCGCCGGATGTGATGCGCCTCCTGGCGGCACTGGAGAGCGGCGATCCGCGGATGCGGGCCTCGGCCGCCCGCCAACTGGGCATGGCGCGGCCCCTGGGGGTGTGGAATGAACTGCTGGCGGCGCTGGATGATCCAGACCCGGCGGTGAGACTGGTCGCTGCCGACGCCCTGGGCCGGATCAATGATCCGGCGGCTGTTCCCGGCCTGCTGATCGCGGTCGAGCATCCATCCGAGCAGGTCCGGCTGGGCGCGGCACGAGCCCTGGGCATGATGGGGGTCGAGGCGGCTGTCGAGCCACTGCGAGCCATGTTGCTGCAGGGTGAAGGTTTGGAAGTCAGCGTCGCCGGGGAGGCTTTGGGCCGCATCCGGGGCGCAGCGGCAACCGACGCCCTGCTGACGGCTCTGGCCGATCCGCAGCCCACAGCCCGCTGGCACGTGGCCATGGCCACGCTGGAGGGGATGGGCGAGCCGGCCGTTGAGCCGCTGATAGCGATGCTGGAGGGGCAGGACGGTCACGCTCGCCGCAACGCGGCTCAGGCCTTGGGCTGGATACGGTCGCCGTTGGCTACTGATGCCCTGGTGCGCGTCCTCGAAAAGGATCGTGACGCGACTGTGCGCGGACAGGCGGCCTGGGCACTGGGCGAGATCGGTGACCCGGCTGCACGGAGGACGTTGGAGCGAGCCCAGCTGCGTGACCCTGCCGTAGAGGTCCAGACAGCGGCTGAGCGAGCATTGTCCCGGGTGCCTGTGCGATCGGAGGCAGCCGCCGATTGGGCCACGCGTTGGGCGCCGGCGCTCAATCAGCTTCAGCCGCTACGCTGGCTGGTCCTGGGCCTTTCGCTGATCGGGGGGGCGTGGCTCATGATGGGCGTAGGGTCACTGGCCGCAGTTCCGCTTCGCCTGCGGCACCGACATCGCTAGGTTGTGTGCTGGACCGGTTCAAGTTCTCATGTCGGTCCAGCGCACCGGAAGCATCGTTTCCTAGGAGGTGGAGACATGATACAACTGGCTGCATATCCGCTCAAGAACGTCATCCTGGGCG
>JASFHU010000037.1:0-14159 GCA_050123055.1 Anaerolineae bacterium | reverse complement strand
TAAACCGGGGGAAGATGGGGTATGTGCGGGCGGCAAAGCCGCCCGCACATACCCCGCCTCCACCTATTGATAAGATACTCAATAGAGGCCTTTTGGGGCTGAATGCGTGGGCGCGTTTGCCCGGCAGCAAAACTGAAAGTGCAGTGGCTAGCCACTAGATATAGTACCTCCTCCGATCTGGTCCACAATCTGTCGTACGTCTTTTCTCCCCCCCTCGCTGTTGATGGGCAGATTGACAGGGCTCCTGAGAACCGCTATAATGACATCGCACTATACCACTAACCGGTAGCCACGCTGTTTGGTCTGTGAGACGATGGAGCCATACACGCTGCTGATCATTGCCCGAACCCAGTCTTTGGCAAAGCGCCTGAGAGGTGCTCTTGGTGCCGAGCGGCACGTGATCCGCTGGGCGCCCAGCACCGCGCAGGCGGAGGCTTTGAGGCTACGTCCCTCGCTGTTGGTTCTTGATCTACCAGCCTCAGGGGGCGTCCGCAGTGTGGCCAGGCTAAAGCGCAGGTTTGATGCACCACTCCTGGCTCTGTGCCGGGCAGAGCAGCCGGTTCCATCACAGGTCGACGCTTGCTTGCCCCGGCCCTATCGAACGCAAGCCCTGGTTGACCTCGTTGAGACCACGCTGATCAACCATTCCCCCTATATGGTCTGTGTGGCTGAAATGAGCCTCGACACAGCGTCGCGCAACCTCCAGATCAACGGGACGGTCCATCAGCTTAGGCCCATCGCCTGTCGCATTCTGGCTGTGCTGATGGCCCAAGCCGGGCAAGCTGTCCCCCGCGACGAGCTGTTCCGCCGCGTCTGGGGAACCGACGATGGGGACAGTACGCGCGCGTTGGATGTTCACATCGCCTACCTCCGCCGCGAACTGGAGGCCGATCCACGACATCCACGGCTGATCGTCACCGAACGGGGCGTTGGCTATCGATTGAGGCCCCCCTAATTCTCTCGCCGTAAGTACTGCTCATTCCAAGGGCATCCTTCGACAGGCTCAGGATGCATCGGGCGGGCAGGACTTACTTCGGCTGAATTGGCCGTTCTTGGGGTACGGCCTACAAACACAGAGGTGGAAGCAGCATGGTTGAAGACGTGTATCGTAGGCTAGCCCTGCAATTGGATGCCATTCCCAACGGATTTCCCCCCACCGAAAGCGGCGTCGAGCTAAGGCTCCTGGCCAAGATCTTTTTGCCCGAGGAGGCAGCGTTGGCGGCTGAGATGGGTTCACGCAAAGAGCCGGCCGAAGTGATCGCCGAGCGGGCTGGGCTGGATCCCAAAGTGGCCTACCACAGGCTCAAAACGATGGCCCGTAAGGGGCAGCTCACCGTGGGACGCAACGACAGAAAACTCACCTTCGGGCTGATGCCCTTTGCGGTCGGCATCTATGAAGAACAACTGCCCCGGATTGATAAAGAGTTGGCCTCCCTGGTTGAGGAATACTATCTGGAGTCCAAGGGCTCTTTTGCCCGCTACGGGCCGCCCATCAATCGCGTCATCCCGGTGGAGGAGTCGATCCCCGCCGACGTTGAGGTCTACCCCTACGAGCAAGCTACCGCATTGCTAGAAAGCGCCAAAGCCTGGGGCGTGCGCGATTGCATCTGCCGCGTCCAGCAAAAGCTGGTCGGCAAGGGATGCGACCGGCCTGTGGAGAACTGCCTGGTCTTTGCACCGCTGCCCGGTGTGTTTGACCATTCAGAGACGACGCGGGCCGTCACCAAGGAAGAGGCGATGCAGATCCTTCGCCAGGCCGAGGACGCGGGACTGGTACACTCGCCAGGCAACTTTCGGGATGGGCATCACTACATCTGCAACTGCTGCACCTGCTGCTGCGGCGTGCTGCGCACCGTAGCCGAGTTCAGTCTACCCACCGCCATTGCCAGCTCTGACTTTGTGGCTGTCGTGGACAGAGATGCCTGTGCCGCCTGTGGCGATTGCCTGGTGCGCTGCCAGTTCGGAGCCATGTCCCTGACCGGCGACGTCTGCCGGGTGGATCCCGGTAGCTGCGTGGGCTGCGGTTTGTGCACTACCGTATGCCCCACCGAGGCCTTGAGTCTCCAGCGCCGTCCCGAGGGCGAGGTCATCGTACCGCCAGAAAGCCTGCGCGATTGGAGGACCCAGCGCGCTCACGCCCGCGGCCTCAGCGAACCATCCTAATCACCGATCCGAAAAGATTCGAGGCGTGCGGCATCCTCAGATGCCGACCGGTCCTTGGGCACCGGCTCGCTGACCACAAAGCCACGAAAGCACAAAGAGTTTGTGTTCTTGGTGGCTTTGTGCCTTTGCGGTAGGGCAGCGAGGTTGTTGGAAAAAGCGAGGAGGTCGCACCTTGCCAGGTGCCCGGCACCCTCAAATGCCGACCGGTGCGTGGGCACGCACTCGCTCGAGACTGGAGGACACCCCCGATTTCACACCGATCATGGTGCTGGGGTAGGGATCCCCTTGCTCCGCATCATGGCCTCGCTCTGAGCCTTCTTCGAGGCCGCCTCCCAGCCGACGTGCTCATTCAGCGTTTCGAGTGGGTAAAGCTGTTGCATCGCCTCCCACCAGCCCAAACCGTCGGTCCGCTCATAGTGCCAGTACTCGGTGCCGTTGCTGTCGGTGTTCCAGTGATAATCGCCCTCGATGGCATAGCAAGCGATTCGCTCCCAGCCGTGGCGTTTGGCGATGGCCGTGATGTCGGCATAGTACCCGCCAGGTATTCGCAGCCGCTTGCCCCCTGCATCGTAGGCCTCGGGTTCATGTTCCGGGACAATGTGCCACCAGTGTAGCCAGGGGTTCTCTTTCAGCGGTTCTCCCTGGGTGCCGTCCTGTTTGGCCGTGCGCAGATACATGCGCCAATAGATCTGCTCGCCCAGATCCTCCCGGCTCAGCACCATCTGGTTAACGCCGTTGACCTTGTATTCGAGCCCCAGGTCCAGGGCGCGGCCCGCTTTGTGCCAGCTCAGGTAACCATAATCGTAAGCATACATCTCCCTTTTGCGCACCTGGTCGATGTATCGCCAGGTGCCAAGGGTCTCGTGCATAAAGTCCCACCCGCTGGCCTCCAATACATCCTGCTGCCACGCCACCATCGATGGCGCCAGCAGCTCGTTGGCCTGGATCGGCTCCCCGGTATAGCCAACCAGGATGCTGGGCACCTCAACCACCTGTGCCAGGGCGCCCGGCTCCAGGGAGGGCACCGGTCGCGGCGCCTCAGGAATAGGTGGCAGGCGCTCGGCCAGGCCCGCGAGATGGGGGACCTGCTGCGGCGCAGGAGCTGGGTGCCGATCGTCCCAGTCGCTTTCGGTCAGGCGCTCTGGCCCCTGTGCGCCGGAACGGTAGAGGCGATAGTCTCCAGGCCGGTAGGGATCGTAGGTTTCGAAGGCCGGTCCGGGGTCGTAGGCGCTCCAAACCAGGCGTCCCTCGGCGTCCCAGGCTGGATCGAGATCCGGCCAGAGATTATCCGTAAGGCGCTCGGTCGCCAGATCGGAAAGCCCCAGTCGGTAGATCTCGGCGTTGCGGTTGCCGGTGGCCCCATCGACGTCCCGCCAGGAGACAAAGGCCAGCGCTGCGCCGTCGGGCGTCCAGGCTGGGTCCTCGTCGTCGGCTGGGTTCTGGCTGAGGTTCTTTGCCTCTCCCGCGCTGGCCGCCACAGCATAGATCTCTTTGTTGCCGTCGCGCCAGGAGGTAAAAGCGATCTCCTGGCCATCGGGACTCCAGGCCGGACCATAGTCGCCGGCCGGGTCGTCCGTGAGCCGGCGGGGCTGCCCGCCCTCTGCCGCCGTGGCATAGATCTCCAGGTTGCCGTCACGGTAGCTCTCAAAGGCAATCTCGCTACCGTCGGGACTCCAGGCCGGGGCGCCATCGTAGGCCAGATGGTCCGTCAGGCGGCTCAGGGAGCCGTCGTCCAACCTGAGGAGGTAGATCTCCCAGTTGCCATCCCGATCCGATTCAAAGGCGATGGCCTCGCCGTCGGGACTCCAGGCCGGGGCCCGGTCATGGGCGGGGTTGCGGGTCAGATTCACCAGTTCGCCGCTGCTGGAGTCCAGCAAATAGATCTCGGCGTTGCCGTCACGATAGCTCTCAAAGGCGAGCAGGCTCGCGCCAGGCAGGGGAGTAGCTGTGGGGGTGGGACTGGGCGTGGGAGTAAGTGTCGGTGTGAATGTGGGAGGTTCAGTGACGGTTGGTGTGGGCGTCGAGGTTGCAGTTGGCGTGTCTGTCGGCAGAGGCCTTGAGGTGGCCGTGGGTGGTTGCTCGGTGCTCGCCTCGGCTACGGGAGACGGCTCGCTCTGGCAGCCAACCAGCGCCCCCAGGCTGGCTAAGACCAGCAGGATCGCGGGAAACAGCATCAGGATCTTGGTGCCTCGGCGAACTTGCATGATGCTCCGTGGTAAGAGAGGGCTCAATACTCTCCGCCGGGAAAGGTGTCTACACCGGCGTGGCGACCCACCCGTTTGTACATCTTGATGCCGTGCCACGGCTCCCCCAGAATGCCGTCGTGGATGGCCCAACTGCGGCCGCGGATCGTTTGCCAGGCGTCGGGGTGGAGGAACGGCGTAGAGCCGTCCAGTTTTCCGTAGAGCAGGCCCTCCGGTTGGAAGCCCAGGTGGATCCACTGCATCTTGCGCCGGCCCTGCACATAGTTGAAGCCCAGACGCTCAAACAAGATCGCGTTGTGGTAGGCCAGTGGCTCCATCAGGTAGTAGTCGTGGCCCAGACATTCTACAAACTCCTCAAAAAGTGGCAGGAGCGTGCGGCTCAAACGCAACCCCTTCCGTACCTGCCCGGGTGCCAGGCCGGCTTTCATGGCCCGGATCTCCTCGGGTATGTTGCGCCGGAGGGTCCCAAACTTGGTGCGCTGCCCGCGCCAGTCGCGGTCGGTCTCGAATCGTTCGGCCTGCGGATCGTTGACCGCAAAAAGCAGGACCTCGATCTGGTTCAGGCGTGTGTCGGTCAGCTCCAGGTACAGCAGCGGGTCGGGAAAATCGGCCTCCGGGCGTACGTCGATCTCCACCGTGCGGCTGCCTTCGGCGAAGGTAAAGCGAACCAGCTCGTTCCCCTCGTCGTCGCACAGCGTCTCTGGATCGATGCCATAATCGGCCAGAAGCTTCATCGGCAGGAGCCGGCAATAGATCGCTCGTTTCAGGGGCGGGTCCAGTGCATTGATCTGGTGTAGCGAATACAATTGCACCCCATCGACCGAGAATCGATCGCCATGCGATGGCTCTTCGCTTCCACTCATTGGTAGCGCTCTTTCAGTGCCCGATCGACCTGCCGTTTGGAGTCGCGCTCGGCGATGGCCTGCCGTTTGTCGTGGAGCTTTTTGCCCCTGGCCAACGCGATCTCGACCTTTGCGCGACCGTCCTTCAAGTACAGCCGTGTGGGGACGACGGTGAAGCCCTTCTCCTGGACGCGGCTCCGCAGTCGCTCGATCTCGCGCCGGTGAAGGAGAAGCTTGCGCTTGCGTCTGGGCTCGTGATTCTCCCGGCTGGCCGGATGGTACGGGGCCACGTGGACATTGACCAGCCACGCTTCGCCGCCTTCAAATACCACAAATCCTTCCTGCAGGCTCACCTGGCTGGCACGGATCGACTTGATCTCGCTGCCCTTTAGTACCAGGCCCGCCTCATAGGTATCGTGAAAGTGGTACTGGTAGCGTGCCTTGCGATTGGTGGCAATGACCTTGATGCCCACGGTGGCTTCCCTTTCCCAGAACCCTGCGGCTCACTCCCCGCGTAAGTACTCGATCGCTCGCTCCAATTGCGGATCCAGCTCGGCCTCGATATCTTCCAGCGTGAGTTCCACCGAAATGTCCGGCTCCAGTCCCTCGCCGTGAATGGCGCGATCGTTCGGCGTGAACCAGCGCGCGATCGTCACCCGCAGTTCGGCGCCGTTGCTCAGCTCGTGTGGTAGCTGTACCGAGCCCTTGCCAAAGGTCTTCTCGCCGATGAGCACCGCCCGCTCTTGATCCTGCAGGGCGCCGGCCACGATCTCTGAGGCGCTGGCCGAGCCCCCATCCACCAACACGACCATGGGGATATCGGGCGCGATCGGCCGCTCCGAAGTCTCAAACTCGCGCTCTGAGCCATCTTTCAGCCGCTCCACGAGGACCAACTCGTCCTTGGGCAAAAAGATCCCGGCCACCAGGATCGACTCGTGCAGCCAGCCGCCGGGGTTGCCCCGCAGATCCAGGATCAGGCCCTTGGGGTTCTGCTCCAGCAGTGCCTCGGTCGCCTCCGACAGCTTGACGCTGGCGTCGGTGCTAAAGTCCAGCAACTGGACGTAGGCGATGTCGCCCTCCTTCATCTCCGATTCGACTACGGGGATGTCAATCCGGGCCCGGATGATCTCGACCTCGAACGGCTCCTCCCCCTCCCGCAGGATCGTGAGGCGCACGGGGGTGTCCGCCGGCCCTCGGATGAGCGTGATCGCTTCGTAGATGCTCATATTCTCGATGGGCGTCTCATCCACCTGGGTGACAATGTCCCCCCGTCGCAGACCTGCCCGCTCGGCCGGCTGCTCTCTGAACGTGTTGACGATCGTCAACCGCCCGTCTTCCATCGTCACGTAGGCGCCGATCCCCTCGAACGAGCCCCCGTCATCTTCACGGTTGATGGCTGCTGTCTCGGGCTCGATAAAGGCGGTAAAGGGATCGTCCAGGGTGTTGATGGCGCCCCGGATCGCCCCGTAGGTTATCTCCTCTTCGGTTGGCAGGTCTCCGTAGTAATCGTTCTGTATCAGTTCCCAGGCTTCCCAGAACAGGTCAAAACTCTCGCCCGTTTCGGCCGGGATCGCGATGGTGGGCACGGGAACCGGCGCGGGCTCTGTGGGTTGCGCTTCTGAAGTGTCCCCGGTTGGCATAGCCGCTGTGGGCAGGCCTTCTGCGCTGGAGGGCGTGGCCGTGATCTCGACCACCACCGTAGAGGCGGGGACCGGCGCTGCGGCCACCATGACTGTGTGGGTCAGGAACCCGGTGGCAAAACCCAGCCCGCCCATGATGATTGCCACGACGATGGCCGTGACAAGGACTTTACAACCTGTTGAATCCGACATCCGTTCTACTCCATCCCGTCAGTATGAAACTCTACTCTCCGTTTTCCAGGTACTCAATGGCCCGCTCCAATTGCGTATCCCTCCCTTGACTGCGGTCATCATCCGAGATCACCACCTCCAGGTCGGGCATCAGCCCCTGGCCGTCGATCTGGCGGCGGTTGGGCGTGAGAAACTTGGCCGAAGTGATATGCACCGAAGACCCATCGCTGAGGTCAAACACCTGCTGGACCGAGCCCTTGCCGTAGGTCTTTTGCCCGATCAGCGTCGCCCGCTGGTAATCTTGCAGGGCGCCGGCCACGATCTCCGATGCGCTGGCTGTGCCTCCATCCACCAGCAGAACCACCGGCGGCTCCTCAAAGGTTTCCCCGCCGGTCACTCGGTAGGCCTGCTCCTCGCCATCCTTTTCCACCTGATAGACGACCACGCCCTCGAGCAGGAACCTGCTCGACACGTCGATGGCGGCATCAAACAGCCCGCCTCCATTGCCCCGCAGGTCGACCACCAGTTGGCTCATGCCCAAGTCTTTGAGCTCTTCCAGGGCCTCCTTCAGCTCCTTGGCCGTGCGACCGCTGAACAGCATGATCCGGATATAGCCCGTGCCCTCGGCCTCTTCCAGCATCCGCCACTCCACCGACGGGCTCGGGATCTCCTGCCGTTCGATCTCGGCCACGACCGGCTCCGCGACGCCCTCCCGCCGCAGCGTCAGCCGCACAATGGTGCCCACCTTGCCGCGGACCAAGGTCACCACGTCGTCGACGGTCATCTCCGGCGTGACCTCGGTATCGTCCACCTGGATGACGGCATCGCCCTCTTGCACGCCCGCCTGCTCTGCCGGCAGGTCGGGCATCGGGTCCAGCACGATGCTGCCGTCCTCAGCCTGCGACACGTAAGCGCCGATGCCCCCAAAACGCCCGCTGAGATCCTCTTTTTCCCGTTGGCGAGGTTGGGGTTCCAGGAAGGTCGTGTGCGGATCGTCCAGAACGGTCAACGCTCCCCGGATCGCACCCCAGGTAACCTGGTTCATTTCCGGCAGGTTGCCGAAAAAGTTGCCTTCGACCAGGTGCCATGCCTCCCAAAAGACGCCGAACTCGGCCGACTCGTCAGCGCTGGCCGTCCCGCCGTGCATCATCAGCCAGGTGACGCCGATGCCGGCGATAAAGGCACAGATCACCAGGCTGGTGATGATCAGGGCCAGCAGAAATATCTTGGTCGCTCGATTCATTGACATATCGCCATTCACACTCGATAAAAATACTGGGGGCTTGGCCCCCGCGGAGGCTGTGCCTCCAGGCGAAGCTCAGTGTAGCATAGTTGATAGGCAGGTTCCGTGATGCCCGACACAATCGGTCACCAGCCCCCCTCCGACCGACCGCATTATACTTGAAAAGCAACTGCAGAGCAAGCAAGCCAGGCACGACGGAATGGGAAAAAAGTAGACCGCAGCGACCCCGCTGTCGCTCCCACCGGATCATAGATCCTGCTGAATCATGGATCCGGCCGGATCCATGGACGCGGCCGGAGCAGGATCGCCGGATCCTGCCGCATGAAGGATTGGCTTGCGGTCTACTGAGCCTAGTTTACCATGGAGGGGCGGGCAGCGTCCTTAACCCGTGCTCAAGACTAGCTTAACCAAACCTAATGACTCAACCATAACTCTTGAGACTGGCAAAAGTCATCCTGAACCTGTAAGAGGCGTGGAGCATCCGCCGATGCGGAACGGGTTTCGCTATCACTTTACCGACATGCTCTGTTCACGGCCAGGTTTCCCCTGCCGCCAAGCCGGTCGGACTTGTGGCTTCCTTGCACCTTCCACCGTGCCCTCCGGACACAATCTACTCCTGCCGTGCCGCGACGCACACCCGAAAGCCTGTGCGGAAGTTCCAGCCGTCCTGACTGTGATAGGAGCGGGCGGCGCAGCGAACTTCCCACTCAGCACCGTCGAACGCCCCGCCACGCTTTGCCCGGGTCCCTGCTGCTTCCATAACTTCCCGGACATCGCCTGCTTGGTAGGGATAGGGTCTGTAAAAGCTTTGGCACCACTCTGACACGTTGCCTGCCATGTCGGCACAGCCGTAGGGACTATCTCCTTGCGGTGAGTAGCGGCCTATGGTGGTGGTGTCGCCTCGGTCCCAGTCCTGGCCGAAATTGCAGCGCTCCTCATCGGGCGGCTCATCCCCCCAGGGATAGATGCGCCCGTCTGTCCCGCGGGCGGCCTTCTCCCACTCGGCTTCGGTGGGCAAGCGGACAGGCTGCCCCGATTCCCGAGACAGCCAGGCGCAGAAGGCAAGGGCATCTTCCCACGAAACGTTCACCACTGGATGGTTGGACTTGCTGACGAAAATTCTTCCATTCTCCCAATAGTCCGGCGCACGGTGGCCGGTGACCCGGGCGAAGATCTGATACTGGGTGTTCGTCACGGGGTACTTGCCGATGTGGAATTCAGGGAGGTGGACGGGGTGGGGAGGGAGTTCTTCATCCTGGGCGTACTTGTCCCTGGCCATGACGCTGCCCATCTGGAATTCGCCGGCCGGGACGCGGACTAGGTAGAGCAAGATGGGGCTGTCGATAGTGAGGACCTCGGGGGTGGATAGGGCTGGCTCGGCCTTGGAAGGCTCCGGCTCGATGTAGCGGGCGTACTGGCGGGGGTTGTGTTGCTGGAGTTCGGCGAGGAGTTCGGGGAATAGGAGAAAGTTCTCGCAGTAGGTGATGAGCTCGTCGGCCATGTCTGCCAGGCTGTGACGCGGGCTAAAGCGCCTGACAACCAACCGGAAGTCGGGGCGATCGTGGCAGAAGCGGCGGAACTCCTCGGCGGTGAAGGCGGCGAGGAGGAGCTGGCGGATGGCGGCGATGTTATCTTCTTGTGCACCGTTGCTCATGGGTTTGCTCCTGTTTGACGGACAGAGCAAGGAAACGATCGGGCCGGAGCCGGTAGGCGGGTGGGGCGCCGGTGTTTGGTGGTCGAGGGCGCGGTCTCAGCCCCGGTGGTTTTGGTTTCTAGGGTGTGTGTTCCGGTATACCGGATATTGACTCCACTGCAAAAAGGTCAGTGGCGAAGCGCACACACAACATACACTACGCCACTGACCTTTTTGCAGGGCATTCGATATTGGGATTATAGCATATGGGGAGGGAATGAGCAAGGGGGAGAACTGCTGATTGGGCCGACCGGGGTCGGTGAGATTAACGGATAGTGGAGTCTGCGAGGCAGCGACATTGCGACGACCTGGAGTTGGCCACGCATTGGGTGAATCACTCCATGACACCCCGCCAGGTTTCCCGAAACCCTGAGGGGTCTTTCTGAGACAGCCAAAAACCCCAAATTACTCTCCTACTCCTCTACTCTTCTACTTTTCCATCGCGCCCCAGCAAGGGTCACCTTTGAGGGCCAGGATGTGCCCGTCCCCACCCTGCGCTACACCGAGCTCGTCGAGCCCCTGCCCCAGCCCACCCACCTCGAACTCTGCACCCGTTGGCTCTTCCAGTTCCTCACCGACGCCGGCGAGCCCGTCAAGCCCGCCGCCGCCGCCGAGGCCGGCTTTCCCCGGCACACCCGCTACCGTGCCCGCCAGGCCCTCGCCGGTTGGGTCGTCGATCTCGGCAGCGGTCTCCGCGACCCCCGCAAGCGCTAGACCCTCGCCGACCCTCCATCCCCACCAGACCCCGACAATCCGTAGGTCAGAGATCCTCAGCGGAACAGAGTAAAGTGACCCTGCCTACCCAGACCCTCCGGCATCCCTTCCGTCCTTCCCCTGTCCCCTTTCCATCCTCCCCTATCCATGAACTAGACTCGAGTATTGTTTCCCCAAAATGCGGGGGGGCACCGGTAGACAGTGTTACAGTGTTACAGTGTGATAGTAGCGCCCTGCACCAAAAAGAGCGCATATCCGTGAATCCCACCGACCCCGGTCGGCCGCGTTCTCAACGGATCTGCAAATCCTACCGACCCCGGTCGGCCCTATCCGCGTTCTTCCCAGTCCCCCCTGGTCAGCAGGCAACCCCATTTTGACGAAAGCATGGTTCTGCATTAGAATAGGGCGGTTTGCGGGAGGTCGTGCCATCGCCCCCCGCACCCGTTTTACTTTGTCATAGTGGGAGATGTATCATGGAATATGTGGAACTAAAAGCCGAATCCCGGACCGTTTATGGCAAAAAGGTCAAGCGACTGCGGGCCGAGCAGTTGATACCGGCCGTGGTATACGGTCCTGACCTGGCCGGCAAGTCGATCCAGGTCCAAGAACGCCTCTTGTTTACGACGCTCCAGCAGGCCGGCTCGACCATGCTGATCAACCTCTCTGTGGATGACGAGCCCAAGCCACACGTGGTCCTGGCTCGCGAGATCCAGCGTGACCCCCTCACCAGCCGCGTGCAGCACGTCGACTTTTACGAGGTCAGGCTGACTGAGACCGTCCGCACGACGCCTCGAATCGAGATCGTGGGCGAATCACCGCTGGTCAAGGCAGGACAGGCGGTGCTGATTCATGGCATGAATGAAATCGAAGTCGAATGTCTGCCGACTGACCTCATCAGCACTATCCCGGTGGATATCTCGGGTTTGGAAACGATGGATGACAATGTGCTGGTGGGCGATCTTCCCGTTCCAGACACTGTGACCGTCATCGCCGATCCGGGGGACGTGGTGGTGAGTGTGGTACCGGTCCGCGTGGAGCTCGAGGAGGAGTTGGAAGAGGAAGAAGTTCTCGAGGGCGAGGAGATCGAAGAAGAGGCTGTGGCCGAGGCTGAGCCAGAAGAATAGCTCTGCGTTTCAGACAACAAAGGATCACGTTCCGGCTGCCTCGGCGTGATCCTTTTTCTTTACTCTGGAGGAGTGATGGAGATCGTCATCGCGATCACGGGAGCGTCGGGCGTGACCATTGGAGCCCGTCTTCTCCAGGTCCTTGCCAAGCAAAGCGATCATACGGTGCATCTGATCCTCTCCAAAGGCGCCGAAGCCGTCATCGCCTATGAACTGGGTTCAGAGATTCCTCTTCCGGCCGACCACCGCTGGCGACCGGAAGAGCTGGCCGCGCCCATCGCCAGCTCGTCCCGGGCCCCCGAGGCTATGGTTGTCGCGCCCTGCTCGATGAAGACCCTTTCGGCCATCGCCCACGGCTATACGGCCGATCTGATCGTGCGCGCCGCCGAGATCATGTTGCGCATGGAGCGTCCCCTGATCCTCATGCCCCGCGAGACGCCCCTCTCCCTGCCGGCCATCGAAAACATGCGCCTCGCCAAGTTGGCCGGGGCGATCATCCTGCCCCCCGTGGTGGCCTACTATCCTCAACCTCAGACCGTGGACGACGTAACCGACTTTTTCGCCGGCAAGGTGCTCGATCTCTTGGCTCTGGAGCATGGACTCTACCGGCGCTGGGGGGGGGAGCCATGAATCTGAGAGCCTTCCTGGCCTGGGCCGGGGAACAGGGCCAATTGACCACCATCGAGCGCGCCGTCAGTCCCGACGTCGAGATGGCCCGGGTGATCCGTGCGCTGGAGGGCCGTTCATTGCTGTTTGCCAATCCCCAGAGGCCTGGCTGGCGGGTGGCGACCGGGATCTGTGCCCGCCGGGAACACTTTGCCTGGGCCCTGCACGCAGATGTTGTGGGCACCGTCCCACGCATGATCGAGGCGTTGAACGATCCCGTTGAGCCGCCACTGGTGGCCGAGGCTGCCTGCCAGGAGGTTGTGAACCGCGCACCCGACCTAGATGCCTTGCCCCTCCTCAAGCACTTGTTGGACGATGGGGGTCCATACATCACGGCCGGTGTATCGGTCATCCGCGATCCCGACTATGGACGAAATATGAGCTTCCACCGTTTGATGCAGGTGGGTCCCCGGACCTTTGCGGCCCGTGTGGTCGAAGGACGGGGTACCGACACTGCCTGGCGCAAGGCCGTGGAGACGGGGCGGGAGCTGGAGGTGGCCATCTGTCTGGGGGTGCCCATCCACGTCCTATTGGCCGCGGCCATGAGTCCGCCCAAGGGGGTCGACGAGCTGGCCGTGGCCCACGCCCTGGACGCGACTCCGCTGGTCCGCTGCGCCACACTGGACCTCGAGGTGCCGGCCGAGTGTGAGGCTGTCCTGGAAGGCCGGATCACCGGCCGGCTGGCCGATGAGGGCCCCTTTATCGATCTCACCGAAACCTGGGATATCGTCCGCCAGCAGCCGGTCTTCGAGATCGACTGCATCACCCACCGCCGGTCACCCATCTATCACGCCCTGCTGCCCGGCGGCTTGGAACACAAGCTGCTGATGGGCCTGCCCCGCGAGCCAACCATCTTTCAGGCCGTGTCAGAAGTGGCAGATTGCCGGGCGGTGAGTATCACCCCCGGCGGCATGAGCTGGCTGCACGCCGTCATCCAGATCGCCAAGCATGGGCCTCACGATGGTCGGCAGGCCATCGAGGCCGCCTATCGCGGCCACAGCTCCCTCAAGCACGTAGTGGTGGTGGACGAAGACGTCGATCCCTTTGATCCAGCCGCCGTCGAGTGGGCCATTGCCACCCGGTTCCAGGCCGATCGCGATCTGCTGGTCTTTGAGGATCAGCCAAGCAGCAGCCTCGATCCATCGGCCAAGCTCGTGCCGGGACAAAAAGCCCGCTCGGCGAAAATGGGGCTGGATGCCACCATCCCCTGGACCGACATGACGGGGCGCTCTCTGAGCCCGGCTGAGCGGGAGGGTTTCCAGAAGGTGGGCTACGAGGAGGTGGACCTGTCTCGCTATCTGGACGGCACAGAATGAACGAGACGTTGCACCTGACGGCTGAGGAGCAGGCCATGCTGGCCGGCGAAGCCGGACCCGGCGTGCAAAAGGCCATCGAGATCGTCGTCGCGCTGGGGCGCATCTACGGCGCGGCAGACCTGGTGCCGGTTGCCAGCGTGCAGGTTTCGGGAGTCAGTTACAAGAATCTCGGTGACGCCGGCCTAGAGTTTCTGGAAGAGTGGGCCGCGCAAGGGGCCCGCGCCCAGGTGCCAACCACCCTCAATCCCGCCGGGATGGACCTGGAGGCCTGGCACGAGCTGGGTTTCTCCCAGGTTTTTGCACGACAGCAGGAGGCCGTCATCGCCGCCTATGCCTCCCTGGGCGTGACGCCAACCTGCACCTGCACGCCTTATCTGGTCGGT
>JASFHU010000036.1:0-14321 GCA_050123055.1 Anaerolineae bacterium | reverse complement strand
CCAGCGACGCTAACCGCTGCGCATAAGGCAACCCCTTTTCGCAACGGCTCCCTCGGACTTTACTGTTGCCCAGGTCCGGGCATGTTCGGCACCGGCAACCGGGCTTGTCGTTCCGAACCAGCTCGGACCCATTATACCACAGAAACAGGCAACGCGCACCAGTCATTCGTACAGGCTTCTACCTGTACGAATGTACAGTTCTAGGGAAGTTGATAGGCGCTGAACCGCAGTCTGCCCCAGGCGTCGTAGAACTCTCGCACGACCCCTTCAGGAAAGGCCTGTTGCACCCAACTCAACTCCCCGAGCCGCTCCGGCAGGAAGAGGAACACGGTTCCGGCACCCGCAGCGAGGTCATCGTCAGGCGGGCCGCTGAGAGGCTCGACTATGTCATGGCCCTCCACATGCGGTGCCAGAAAGGGCATCGTGCCAAATCGATAGTAGATGTGTGGCGGGCCAAAGAGGTAGGCTCGGGTACCCTCATTCAGCTCGCGCAGATAGTAGCCCATCATCGTGGCCGTCTCGCCATTCTCGCTTCCGTAGCGGCGGGCGGGTGTATACTCTACAAAGTAGAAGTGGATGCTGCTCACCGCCAGGACGGCGATCAGCAGACCGAGGCCCAAGTTCTCCCAGCGCCGGCCAGCGCCCACAAGCCGGCAGACCAGGCGCACCGACTGCTCCAGGCCAAAGGCCACCAGCATCGCCACAGCAGGGATAGCGATCACCAGCCTCTGGCTCGAAGGCGGGCTCTCGGTCAGCATCCCGCCGCTGATTATTACCGACCAGAACCACAGCAGCACCAGGAAATAGCGCCGGTCCCGCCAGTGGGCCACTGCCCAGGCCATGCCAAACAGAGCGAATGCGCCGGCCAAGAAGCCAAGCAGAGGCCGATCCGCATCGTACCAGGCCGTGCGGTCGGCAAAGGCGTGAAAGGCCCCCGCCGCCTTTAGGAACTGCTCGGTCAGGATCTGGACCGTACTCTTGCCGGTCAGACCGGGTTCCCGCTCCAACCAACCCGATTGGATGATGCCCACCTGGTTCACGCGGGCGTTCCATTCGTTGGGATGCGCCTGGGCGTAGACCAGCATCGGCCCGGCCACCACCAAAAAGGCGGCAGCCTGGATCAGCAGGTGCCTGCCCAGCCCCTCGATCTGCCTGCGTCTCTGGAGCCAGACAAAAACCACATAGCCCGCTACCAGCAGGGGTAACAGCCGCGCCCCGGTGTAAAACAAGACGCTGAAGCCCATGACGAATCCTGCCAAGAGGAATGAGCGGTACGCCGCCGGGAAGCCGTCGGCTTGCTCCTCTGCCCCTTGGCTCTCTTGCAGCCTGGCCAGCCCGCGATTCAGCGCCCAGAGCGTCAGGACAACGAACAGCGGGTCCCAGACGTTGTTGGCGCCCAGGCGGCTGTAATGGATGTGGTAAGCATAGGCGGCCAAAAAGAGGGCACTGAGCAACGCAGTCCGCCTCCCCCATAGGTCCCGAGCAAACAGGTAAAGGATCGGCACGGTCAGTGTCCCAGCCAGGGCTGCCGGCAACCGCAGCCCGGTCACGTCATTGCCCAGCAACCACAGCGACCAGCTCAGCGGCCAGTAAAAGAAGGTAGGCATGGACATGTAGCCCATGGTGAAGGGGTTGCGCAGCTCGCCGGCGAGGACCTGGCGGGCCAGCAACCCGTGCCAGGCCTCGTCGCCGCCCAGGGTATAGGGCACCCGGTCCAGGGCAGCAACTCGTAGCACCAGTGCCAACAAAGTCAGTCCGGCGACGGTAGCTGCCTCCAGCCAGGTCTGGCGACGTACCCTGCGCCAACGCCCCCGGCAGTCCCGCAGGAGTCGCGGCGGCCACGATGTTGGCCAGAGGACCGCCCCCGCCACTGCCGCCACCCCCAGCCCCCAGAGCAGCACCACGTCCCCTGTGGGTTGGTTCAAGAGCCGGTCCCGCGAAAGCAGGGCGGCGGTCAGGGAGAGCAAGGCTCCTAACGTCAGGAGCGACAGCGGAACAATCCGGACCCGCAGCCAGGTACTCAGCCGCAAGGACCGACGGGAAGTAACGTCTCGCTCCCTGGGGCGACTGAGGTGCCAGGACAAAAGGAAGCAGATCGCCGCCAGCAGGTGGAAGACAAGGCCATCCCACACATACTCGCGGCGGTGGAAAAAGTACAGTTGGCCCAGAATGGCCAGGCACAGCGCGGCGATGAGCAGCAGCCACGCTATCCCACGGCGCCTTTTTGTCACTGATCACTCCCGCTGACACTCGGCCCCGGTGGTGACTCACGGCAGCAGACCGAAATCCAGCGCTTTAGGCTGGTCTATGACAGCACATTGCGGCTACAGGACCGCGGAGCGTAGATCCGGTGCGAGCTGTAGTTGCAGAACAGAGTCGATTATAGCACTGTTCGATATGCGTGACAAACATGATGCCCTGTCACCGTGAATCCGTATGGCTTCAGGGCTTTGTCGCCACGAGGAAGAGATAGGCCCCCGATGCTGGCAAGGACTCCTCGTACAAGGGGCGCAGCCAGCGCTCGGTGAGGGCCAAGTTCCAACTGCGCGGCACCAGGATCCAACGGCCGAAGAGCTTTTTGGCGATCAGGCTTGGTGCACCGAGATAGTGGCCCAGATCGAGGGCATGATTGGCCCGCTCTGAGAAGTAGTAGAAGGAGTCATCGAGTCGCAGGCCAGCCCTGGTCAGCCGTTCCTCCCACATATCGGGCCCGTCGCAATGATGGTGGCGCGATATGCGGTTGAAATAGCGCTCGTAGGCAGCCGCCAGCCCCTCCACGTGGAGCCGGCGAAAGAGCTGGGTGAACAGCAGTAGCTCGCTGAAGCGATCGCCCGGCACGCAAAAGATGAACCGTCCCCCTGGCTGCAGCACACGGCTGATCTCGACGAGCACCGAATCCACATCGGGGATGTGCTCTAGCACCGAATTGCTGACGACGGTGACAAATGCCTCGTGAGGGTAAGGCAGCGCATTGCCCATTGCCTGGGCCAGCACGCGATAGGCGCCCCGCTGCCGGGCCTCACGGAGCACGGCGGGCGCGGGGTCAATGCCGGTGGTCAAGGGATGGGGGAAGGCAACTGAAGCAAAATGCCCATCGCCGCAGCCCACGTCCAGCACCGGCTCCTCCAGCGGCAGCAGATCCTGGTAGAACCGCGCTTCGACCGCCCGTAGCAGCGCCCGAAAGGCGGGTAGATCTTTTAGGTGTCGCCACAGAAAGTCGTCACTCACGGTTCGCGCCTGGCATTCAACAATGGGCAATGCGGTGGACTGCGGCGTGGATCGGTCTCTGGTTTGTGGAAACGCGCTGGGTAGTTTATGCGACTGAGTCGGACCCTTGGTCGGCGCGCTACTACGAGCCATTCTAGGTCTCGCGCGCCTCTAGGGTCTGACCGCTCTGCACCTGGCCGGTCACCAGCTCTTCGAAGAGGGCCTCGTAGCCCGACACGGTCCGCTCCAGGCTAAAGGTATCAGCAATGGCGTCGCGGGGCCGGGCATAGTCGCCTGGCTGGCGGATGATGCGAATGATGGCCTCGGCCAGGGCGTCCGAGTCACCAATGGGCGTCACCTCGCCCATGCCGGTCATGCGCGGCGGCTGGCGCACGCCGGGCAGGTTGCTGGCGATGGATGGGGTGCCGCATAGCATGGCCTCGACTTGCACCAGGCCAAAGGACTCGGTGGAGTTGAGGCTGGGGACCACCAGCACGTCGCAGGCGGCATAGAAGGCTGGCATCTGATCCTGGTTTAGGATGCCCAGAAACTCCCAGTGCTCGGTGCCCAATTCCTGGATCATGGGCATCAGACGATGGTAGTAGTTCTCCTCGCCCATCACGTCCTCGAACTGGCCGGCAAAAAGGACCTTCAAACGGGGAAAGGCCTCGAGCAAGCGGGGCATGGCCTCAATGAGCACCTCGACCCCCTTCTCGGTGGCCAGACGGGCGGCCATGCCCACCACCGGCCGGTCGACCAGGTCATGCTCGGCCAGGTAGGACTCGACAGCCTCCGGATCGGGCGCAGGCATGATGACGGGCGGTGGGATGACGCGCACCTTGTCCAGGAAACGCGACAGAAAATGGGAGTGCTGGGCAAAGTCTTGGGTGTAGGCGACGGCGGCCTGGGCCAACCGTCCGGCCAGATAGTTGCTGACAAAAACCACCTTGTCCACCACCCGGTTGAACCAGCCCGTGGGCAACTGCAGATCGCAGTGATAGGTCAAGACCACCGGCCGTCCAGCCAATCGCCCCAAAAGTCCCAACAGGCTGGCCTCGAGCTGGGGTAGATGGATGCTCACCACGTCGTGCTGGCGGATGAGGCGCCAGGCCAAAAAGGGAAAGGCGGGCATTATGACGCCCTTGCTCAAGCGAAACAGCACCGGCGCACGGACGACGTGTACCCCATCGATGGTCTCCTCGGCAGGAAGCGCGTCGTCATAGCGCGAAGTGAGCACCGTGACCTGGTGGCCCCGCCGGGCCAGGGTCGTGGCCAGGCGCTTGACATAGATGGTCAGGCCACTAACATGGGGGTGATAATAGGTCAGAACTAGCAAGACTTTCACGATGACGTTTGAGCCTCCGCAGCGATTCGCTCCTGGATCTCTGTATAGGTCAGGTTCTGCTGGAACATGCTAACCAGGCCCAAGAGCGTATAGAGGGTGTAGACGATGGCGTGCGCTACCAGGGCGTAGCTCAGCCCCAACGCGGGCGTCATGCCAAAGAGGACCATCGTCTCTCGGGTCAGAAACTCAAAGACCCCAATATAACCGGGCGAGGCGGGGATGGTCATGCCCAGGGCGGTGATGGAGGCTACGGCCAGACCGGCGACGAAGGGCTGTCTCAGGTCGAAGGCCAGCAACACGAGCCAGTAGTAGGCACTGATCACGGCCCAGATGGCGACCGACCAGAGCAGGAGACGCGGTCCCAGGCGCAGTGTCGTGATGCCGCCAAAGCCATCGATGAGGGAACCGGCCAGGTTCTCCAGGTCCGAGCGACCTACCCACGGCAGTCCGGCCAGGAAGCGGATCCGGGTCCGCTCGGCCAGCCGCCCCCAGAAGCGGGTCATGGTATCACAATCGGGCCAATGCACAGCGCGCAGGATCCGGGCCAGCAGGTGCAGGGTCCATTCCCTCCGGCGCACCAGCACCACAAAGACTGCCACCGCCACCAGTGCCGCTGCCCCGATGACCATGCCCGAGCGGACCATCCATTCCGGCAGTGGCGCAAAGGGCAGCACAATAAAGAACCCGCCCACAGCGCACAGGGCATCCAGGACCCGCTCGGCGACGATGGTGGAAAAGGCCGATGCCCGGCTCACATCCTCGGTATCGCCGATGAGATAGGCGCGAGCCACGTCGCCCAGGCGAGCAGGGAAGATGTTGCTGAGCAAGTAGCCGATGTTGATAACAGCGAATAGGTTGCGGATATGCAGTCCCTGCTGGGGATAGAACAGCAGCCGCCAACGGAAGGACCTGAGGATAAGAAAGAGGAGCAACGGCACCGACGAGGCGAGCAGGTACCAATAGTTGGCCCTGGTCAACGCCGCCCACACCTGGCCGAAATCTACCTGCCGGAAGGCAAAGCCCAGGGCGATGATGCTGATGACAATGCCGACCCAGAAACGCGCTTTCTTCAACAGATCCCTCCCAAGCGGCCAATTATAGCACTGTTCAGCACAGTTGGCGAATTGATGCCGGGCGGTGGTTGGTGGCTGGCCTTTGAGCGCGCCGATTTGACACTCTTGGGAGAACTCGGTATAATAATGTTGTTCCGTGGGCCGCTAGCTCAATTAGGCAGAGCAGCTGACTCTTAATCAGCGGGTTGGGGGTTCGATTCCCTCGCGGCTCATTGGGTGTCATAGGCCGCCGGTCCGAAAGGGCTGGCGGCCTTTCTTTGATCCCATGTCCCAGGTGAAAAAACGCGGATGAATCCGCGGCCCGATAGGCGGAACACACCGAAAGCTTGATGTCCTTACCTGATCTGCTGCTCTACGAGCGGTGCCAGCACTTCTACGTTGTCCTGGTGCACAAAACCGCCGCCCGTGTCAATGTGCAGACCGGAGACCTGGTATTTGCTGGTCAGACAGATCTGCATGATGGGTAGATACCCCTGAAGGAAGGGCTGCTGATCGAGCACCAGGTCGATCCATCCTTCCCGGATCCCTTCCACCACCGCCGGGCATAGGTCAAACCCTATGGTGTAGATCTCATCTGGACCCTTTCCCGCGGCCTCCAGCAAGGTCCCCAGGGCCATCGTCAGTCCACCGTGATCGGTGGCAACCAACTTGACATCGGGGTGGGAGGAGACGTATTCGGCAAAGATGGGAGGACCGGCTCCATAATAGTCAGCATCCGTGGCAGGGTCGATCTCGATATAGTCCACCGTCATCCCTGCCTCTTCCAGGGCATCCAGGACGCCCTGCGTCCTCAGCCCGAGGGGTGGAAAGGACAGAAACCCCCATACCAGGGCCCGATCACCTACCCCGAAGCCTGTTCTCCTGATGGCCTCCTGCCCGAGCGTGTAGCCAGATTCATATAGCTCTTGGCCGGCGTACCCGAATCCTTCGCCCTTGTATTTCGCTTCGGCTCTGGGCAGCACGATGTTTTGGCTAGTGACGATGATCCCCTGTGCCATGGCGTCGTCGATGACAGCTTCGAGGGCGTCATCTCCCGGGAGCCCCATCACGGCGATCCCGTCCGGATGGGTGGCGACAGCTTCCTTGAACTGCTGCACCATCTTGTCGGGGTCCCAGTCCGAGAACATGTATTCAACATCAGCGCCCAAGTCGGCTGCGGCAGTTGCCGCTCCCTTGTGAAGGATAGAGGTAAAGGGACAAGCTGCATACCCGCCAGGGAAAAAGACGATCCTCATACCTTCGCAGGCTCCGCCTGTGGTACTGGGGGCGACGGGCTCCACGACCGGCGTGGGCTGGGGTCCGCAGGCGGACAACAGCATGACCAGCGCGATGCAACTGCCGATGAGGTCTCTGTAGAGGTTACCAATTGCTTTGGGTGCCATGTTCCTGCTCCTTTCCAGATTGGCCGGGGGCTTGCCCACCCCCGGTTGGTTAGTCAAGGTGACCATAGGTCAACCAGGCCGGTGGGACGGGCAGATCCGGACAGGTCCGGCGATAGGGCAGATCATGCCCCAGGTACGCCTCCCATTCGGCCTCGGTGAGATTGCGGGTGACACGGCTGCAGGCCTGTGCCATCAGCTCCTCCACATCCAGAACAACAATACGCACCATCCCCCCCGCGCCGGCCATGACCAGGCGCGCCCCATCGGGACTGAAAGCAACGCCATCGACCAGATCTGTCTCGCCGGGGAGCGTGAGTAGCTCCTCACCCGAAGTGGCATCCCATACCCGCACTGTCCCGTCCGCGCTGGCCGTGGCCAGGCTTCCCCCATCCGGGCTAAAGGCGATGTCCAAGGCCCAATCGGTGTGTCCGGACAGGGTCAGCAACTCCCGGCCGGAAGCAACATCCCATACCCGCCCCGTCCCATCCTCGCCACAGGTAGCGAGCCGCGTGCCATCCGGGCTGAAGGCAATGCCAAAGACCCAGCCGGTGTGGCCGGGGAGAGTGAGCAACGCCTGGCCGGAAGTGGCAGCGCTGGATGCCAGCGACCATACTCTCGCCGTCCCATCATAGCTGGCGGTGGCCAGGCGTGTACCATCCGGGCTGAAAGCGACGGCATAGACCAAGCCGGTGTGGCCGGGGAGGGTGATCAGTTCGTCGCCGGAAGCAGCATCCCATACCCTCGCCGTTCCATCCGCGCTGGTCGTGGCCAGGCGTGTCCCATCCGGGCTGAAGGCGACGCACATGACCCAGCCAGTATGGCCAGAGAGGGTGAGCAACGCCTCGCCGGGAGCAGCGGTGCTGGACGCCAGCGACCACACTTTTGCCGTCCCATCGTAGCTTGCCGTGGCCAAGCGTGTCCCGTCTGGACTGAAAGCTACAAAGTTGACGTCCTGGCTGTGGCCGGAGAGTGTGAGCACTTCCTGGCCCAAAGCGCCTGTCCCGAGATCTGTCGAAGGGTCAGCGCTGGACGCCAGCGACCATACCCTCGCTGTCCGGTCTTCACCGGCGGTAGCCAGGCGTGTTCCATCAGGGCTGAAGGCAGCGTCCCAGACCGTACCGACATGGCCAAAGAGGGCGGGCAACTCCTGATCAGCAGAGACATCCCACACCCTGCCCGTCCTGTCCTCGCTGGCGGTGGCCAGGCGTGTCCCATCTGGACTGAAGGTGATGCCGTGGACAGGGCCGGTGTGGCCCGAAAGGGTGAGCAATTCCTGGCCGGCAGCGCTTGCCCTGAGCATGTCCTGGAAGGACCCGGCCGAAGGGATAGCACCTGACCCCAGTGACCACACCTTCACTTTCTCATCGGCACCAGTTGTAGCCAGGCGTGTCCCGTCTGGGCTGAAGGCGACATCCCGCACCGGACCGCTGTGGCCGGAGAGGGTGAGCAGTTCCTCGCCGGAGGTGGCGTCCCACACCCGCGCCGTCCCATCGGCCCCGACCGTGGCCAGGCGTGTCCCGTCCGGGCTGTAGGCGACGGCATAGACGGGGCCGGCATGTGCGGAAAGGGTAAGCAATTCCTCGCCGGCAGGGTCCGCACCGGACGACAGCGACCACACCTTCACGGCCCCGTCCTCGCCGCCAGTTGCCAGGAGCATCCCATCGGGGCTGAAAGCGATGCCCTGAACCGGGCCCGTGTGGCCGGAAAGAGCGAGCAACTCTTGGCCAGTCGCGGCGTCCCATACCCTCACCGTTCCATCCAGGCTGGTGGTAGCCAGGCGTGTCCCATCGGGGTCAAAGACGACGGACAGGACAGGACCGGTATGGCCGGAAAGGGTGAGTATCTCCTCGCCGGAAGCGCCAGCCCTGAGTTCTGTCCCTTCGGCAGAGCTGGGTGCCAGCGACCACACTTTCACTGTTTCATCGTCACTGGCGGTGGCCAGGCGCGCCCCACACCGCTCCGCGGCACCACCGGGCGGGCCAAAGGCGACAGATCGCACCGGACGGGTATGGCCAGAGAGAGCGACCAGCTCCTCACCGGGAATCGCGGCGCTGGACACCAGCGACCACACTTTCGCCGTTCTATCTGCGCTGGCGGTGGCCAGGCAGGTCCCATCCGGGCTGATGGCGACGTCATAGACGGGACCGCCGTGACCAAAGAGGGTGTGTTGTACGCGCACAGCCTGGAGTGCCCGGCGCAGCGCCATATTCGCCTCACGAGTCACGGTCTTGTCTGTAGCATAGGTTGCCGACACCGCCTCCAATGCCAGTAGCACGCTGCGCTCGGGGTACCTGTCTAGGCTGTTGATGGCGGCCGCCGTCAAGCGGTGCGAAATGGACTGGCGAAGTAGCTGTTGTGACTCGCTGCGCTGAATCAGCGCAAACACCGTCGCGGCTACCGCCACGATGAGCACCGCTGCCAGTCCACCAGCCAACCAGCGGAGATACCGGCTCGTCCTGGCCTGCTCTGTAGCCCGTTGGCGCTCGATCTCGGCCTGCCGCATCTGCTCTGCGGCCAATGCGCGGGCGGCGCGTTCCTGCTCACGTCGCGCCTCTCTCTGCTCCCGCAGGGCCAAGCTGGCCTGGAGATAGTCCCGCTCTGCCTGGGTCAGCGCCAGATCGGTCTCCTTTGCCCAGTCCTCAAACTGGTTCAGGCGGCTGCCCCTCAGTAGAAAACCATCATCCTGGTTGGCATCGATCCACTCTGCGGCTGCTGCGGTCAAGCGCCGGTGTGCCCGCAGATCTTCCCGGCTTGCATCGAGCCATTTCCTCAGCTGCCCCCACTCCCTCAGCAGGGCTTCGTGCGCCACCTCTACGGTCGGCCCGCGCGTCAGAGGGTCGCGGTCAAAGGTCAACAGCCGGTGGTGGCCGAAAAGGTCGATCACCTTGTCCAGGACCACCGGGGTGATGTGAACCCGTTCGGCTGAGGTCTTGGAGAGCTGGAGAGCAGTGAGCTCGGCACGAAGCACCCGGCGACGTGTGTCTTCCATCCCCTCGCCCAGTGTGACCAGCCGCAGGAAGAGCTGGCGCGCTGCCTCCTGGCCGTCTGCGTCCAACCCCTGGTACAGTTCCTCCGCACGCTGGCCCAACGCCCCCAACACGCCGCCGAGGCCGTGGTAGGCCTCCTGGGTGAGCAGATTCCCTGCCCGGCCTTCGAACAGCTCGGTCAGGGCGTACTGCAACAGGGGCAGTGCCCCCGGCTGGTCGGTCACGTCGGCCACAATCTCGGCCAGCAGGCCCGGTTCAAGGTCTACCCCCACCCGTTCGGCTGGCCCGGCGATGGCGCGCTCCAGCTCGGTCGAGGAGAGGGGCAGCACCACTTCGGTGTGCTGGCGCACCAGTTCGCCCAGGCCGGCGTACTCCAGGGGACGGTCATAAAAGTCGGCCCGCAGCGTCAGGATGACCCTCAGACGCCCTCTGGGATCGGTGGCGGCTGCCAGCAAACCCTCCAAAAACTGAGCACGCTCGCTCTCGTCCTCGACCAGGGTGAAAACCTCCTCAAACTGGTCGATCAGTAGAACCAACTCGCTCCGATCGGGCCCAGCATCGTCGGCGGGCAGGACGCGCTTGATCGCCCGCAGGAGACCGTGCTCGCCCTCGCGCATCTGGCGGAGCAAGCTCTCAGGGGGATTGATGGCGATGCGCAACAACGCGGTTTCCAACTCTTCCAGCGGCTGTGCCCCGGGCAGCATCTGGATCACGAACCAGTTCTTAGAGCCGGGCAGGGCGCCCCGGCGCAAGGCGGGGATCAGGCCGGCGCGGACGACGCTAGATTTGCCGCTCCCGCTGGGACCCACCACCGCCAGGAAGTGGGCCATCCCGTCTTCTTCCGCCAGCCGGGCCAGCAGTCGCTGTGTCAGCGCCTCGCGCCCGAAAAAGTCGGCTGCGTCGGCCTCGTAGAAGGGGCGCAAGCCCTTGTAAGGGTTCGCCGCCTCCGCCGCGGGGATGGCGACCACCGGTTCTGCGAGGCCAGCTTTGACCGTCAGCGCCTGGCGGAAGGCGTTGGCCAGGTCAAGAACGCCGGGGAAACGCTGCACCGGGTTTTTGGCCGTGGCGCGCTGGATCACCTCGTCTACTGCCGGTGACAACTCGGGACGCAATACCCCCACCGGCGGCAGAGGTTCGTGGAGGTGTTTGACCAGCAACGTGGCCAACGGTTCGTCTGGGAAAGGATGGGCGCCCGTCAACAACTCGTAGAGCACCACCCCCAGGCTGTAGATGTCACTTAGGGGAGTCACCGGTTGCTCTTGAATCTGTTCGGGCGAGACATAGGCAGGCGAGCCGGCGAGGGTGCCACTCTGCGTCAGCTCCGGCCTACGCAGCAGGTCTTTGGCGATGCCAAAATCGGACAGATAGGCGTTGTCCTCCTCGTCCAGCAGGATATTGGCCGGCTTGATGTCGCGATGCACCACCCCTTGACGGTGGGCGGCCGCCAGCGCGGCCGCGATCTGGTCCACCAGCCGGGTCGCAGCTTCCGCCTTCCACGCTCCCCGCTGCAGTGCCGCACGCAGGCTGCCGCCGCGTAGCCAGCGCATCACCAGGTACGCGCCGTCCGGTTCGCGCCAATAGTCGTACAGCGGCACGATGTGGGGATGTTCCAGCCGGGCCACCAGTTGCGACTCGGCCTCAAAGCGCCGGATAAAGTCGGGCTGGTTGGCATACTGGGGCAGGATAGCCTTGACGGCCACCTCGCGCCCGACCTGGGGTTGGTAGGCGCGATAAACGACGGCAAAGCTGCCCTCCCCGATGCGCTCGCGGATCTCGTAGCCGCGGATCACCGGCTCGCGGCGCTCCGGCACAGCGCGCCTGAGCTCGCCCGCACGGATGCGTGCGTACAGGTCGACGGTCTCGGGTGAGGGCTCGACGCCCAGTTCCTCGTTGAGCACCTGGACACAGGCCTCGTACTGGCGCACGGCCGCCGAGCGATCCCCCGACCAGGCGTACAGCTCCATCAGCGCGCGGTGGGCCGCTTCACGCAGCGGGTCGGCGGCCAACCAGCGCTGGGCGAACCGGATGGCGCGTTTGTACTCTCCGCGGGCGCTGTGCCCGTGCACCAGCCGCTCCAGTGTCCCCTCCAGGGCCAGGCGCAAGCGCTCCCGCTCCCCCAGGACCCATTCTTCAAACAGCGGCGCCTTCGGTACGTAAAAGCCGGCCAGGAACTCGCCCTGGTAAAGCTCCACGGCTGCGTGCAGGGGGTCCAGATCCTCTGAACCGGGCGAGGCATCGCGAGGGAGGCTGGACAGAAACTCAAGAAGGCGCAGGCTGTCCACGGTGTAGGCGCTATCCTGGTTCAGGGCGGCTGTGTGACGGGTGATGCTCAGGTACGGGCCGAGCAACTTGCGCAGGTTGGAGAGCGCGTTGCGTAGGTTCCTCCGGGCAGCCGCGTCGGGCAGTTCGCTCCACAAGAGTCCCGCCAGCGCTTCGCGAGTGTGGTCCCGCCGGGTGGCGGCCAGGTAATAGACCAGCGCCTGGGCCTTGCTGGAGACAAAGCCGGTCACCGTCTCGTCGCCCAGCGAAACGCTGGGGGTTCCGAACAGGATGACGCGCAGTTCTTCAGCCACGGTAGATCTTCCCCGTTCCCTGCGGGGGTGGTGTGATGCCCTGCCAATGCAGGGATGGCTGTAGGGCGCAGGAATTGTCGTTATGAATGCCCGGCAACGGGACAAGGCTGCAAAGAGAACGGTGAGAGAGCGATGTCGTCCTAAACAGTATACCATAAGTCTTTCGGTGTGGCAAGGTCGCATTGGGGGAAAATCAGGGGATCACTCTGCCGGGTGACGATCTCTAAACGTTCTGTCAACGTTTCCGTGGCGCCGGTTTGGTACACTGGGCACGTGACCATCCGAGGTACACAAGTCCAAGAGAAGGGAGAGGAAAACGAAGAGGAAACAGAAACTTCCACAACGTTGCTGGCTCCCTTGCCAGTTGGGTATGTGTCGTGCGGTACGCGGTTGCGGTAAGCCGGCCTGCCGGAGCCCCTTCCCGAAGGGGAGTAGAGGCTGTACTGATTTTCTGAGTAGGTGCCGAAGGCAACCTGGCATGGGTCAGGAGCATCTTTCGGCGTCAAGTTTCACAACGAAAGGAGATAGGCAAATGCTGCACAAGCGAACCATTCTGGCCATCACGGTGGTACTGGTCCTGCTGATGCTGGGGGCATATCAATTGGTGATTGTGCCTCTGGCGGGGGCAGAATCGGGGAAAGAGTTTGTCGAGACCGCGTTGGCCCATGAAGAGGCCTTCCAGGCCGGTGATGTGGACCGGATCATCGAGTTCTATGCCCAGGACGCGGTCTCGTTCCCGCCCGGCTACCCCACTTCCGAAGGCAGGGAGACCATCGAAGCAGATCTCCACTGGTTCTTTAGCGAGTTTGACCTGGAACGTGACTTTACACTGGGCGATTACCAGGTCGTGGGCAACTATGCGACCCGGCTGGGCGAGTGGACCCAGACGCTCACACCCGAGGCGGGCGGTGATCCCATCGTCGAGACCGGGAGGTGCATGCTGGGCTGGAGCAAGATCAACGGCGAGTGGAAGGTGGTGTGGGAGATCTGGAATACCTACTAGCCACCTGGCAACCCTCGCTGGATGCGCGAGGCAACAGTCGTCACACAGCAACCATAGGGTGACCCAAGCGACACAGGGGAGCTGGCGACGGCTGCAAACAGAGACCTGGAAAGGGAAGGGGCGCCGGCATGGAGGGCGAGAAGGACCGTTGCTTCTGGATGGACCTTCTCGCCTTTCGGCGCCTGAAAGAGAGTCGATATTTGTTTCCTCGAGATCCGCAGGGGCACCGTGCGACAGTGTAATAGTGCTACAGTGTTATAGTAGTTGGGCACAGGCCGACGGCAGTCGGTGTGGAGACCGTAGGGCTCGGGCCGATAGGGCTCGGTCGGGAGACCTTCGCCCATCAAGAGGATGTACCGCCCTGCAAGGAACCGGAGGTTCAACCAACACCGTCAACACCCGGCCCTTCCTCCTGCTCGGGGCAAAATGTCGGAGTAGTTCTGGGGAAGCTGCGCCAGGCAGGGATCTTGGCGGAACAGTGCTGTGCTATACTGCCACCCAGAAAGGGTGGCAGTTTCACACTGCGGGGGTTGGAGCCACGATCAACAGGCAAGCGCAGCGAGAGTCCTTCGTCGCGCGCATCTGGCGGGAGGCTGAGTTTTCAGTCTAAGCACTCCCTACCCCTTGTGGTGCCGATCCAATTTTACCAATTTCCGAACGATGACGTCAGGCTGTGACTGTTCGGAATTTGGTGGACTGGGGCGTCAGCCACAACTGGTAGTAGTTGGCGGACCACTGTGTCCCCTGTCCC
>JASFHU010000035.1:0-14467 GCA_050123055.1 Anaerolineae bacterium | reverse complement strand
AATACCGTCAATCCCACCGCCTTTTCCACGTCGGAAACCGTACGCAGGATGTCCGACTGGAGCCATTCAAGGAAAAAGACGATGATGCCGCCCACGATGGCGCCAAAGACGGCACCAGCCAGCATGTTGAACATCTTTTTGGGTGAGGCCAGCGGCACATCGCGGATATCGTCAACCTTCTCCACATAGATCCGGTCACGCTTGTCCTGTTCAGAGTTCCACTGCCGCCGCTCTTCTACAAAGACATCGGCCAGCGTCTGGGCCATGAGCCGTGCCTCCTCAGGGTCATGGCTCTCGGCCTGAAGGGTGATGGCCATGTTGGCAGAATCCTCACTAGCGTCCAGGTTTGCCAAAAAGTCGTAGGTACTCATGTCCAGCTGGGCACGATTGATGGCCTCCTGGGTCATGCGGTGGCTCCTGATATTGAGCACATAATTGCGCAGCAGATCTTTGGCAGCCTGGCTCAACCCCCAGTCAGCTCGTGCGGGATTGACGCTGAGCTGGATAGTGGCCTTGTAGGTCTCTGTCATGAGCATACTCACGCCCAGCGCCGCTACGGCCGCCACCAACGCTACGAGGATAATGATCCAACCGCGCTTTCGCGCGATGTTCCAGTACTCACGAAATTCCACACTTGCCTCCAAATCGGCCTACTTCAGGGTCGAGGCATTGTAACACGAAAAACCCCAGTTCCCAAATTCCTGATTTCCCAATTTCCCGTCGATCAAGAGCGTTTTACCCTGTGCCACCAACCCTTTTTCCCCGGGATCTCGGCCAACACCGACACACCCAACGACTCCACCTCGCCACGATCACGGACTGTGTCGTCCAGGTAGTCCCACAAAAAGGCCAGCGCTACGCCGGCCACCAGGGCCACGAATAGCCGGATGGGCAGATCCAGCTTATCTCTGAGACTACGGCCCACCTGGCCGATCCCGGGCCCGTCGATGAGCACTGCCTCGGCCTCGACACCCAGCAATTGAGGGAAATAGTCGGCGCCACCATCTTTGACAGCCGCTCCTACCGCTTCGGCGATGGTCTGCACCTGGTCCCGACCCGGCCAGGTGATGCTGACGGTCATGATACGGTGTTCACGGCTGGCAAAGATGGTCCCCGCTGGCACGTGAAAGCCGACCAGCTCGCTAATACGAGCCGCAAAGTCACCACCCTTTAGCACCTCGCTCAGGTCATCGGCCAGGTACTCTGAGGCCAACCAGGCATCGGAACGCCCATCGCCCGAGACAACACTCACCGGTTCATCCCCCTCGATGCCGATGGCAAAGCGCATGGTCGCTGTGTACGCCGGCTCTGGCTCAGAATAGGTGACCAGGCTGACGGCAAGGACGATGCCCACCAGGGCGGCAATCAACCACCATCGCCGCCAGACGATTTGCCAGTATTGTCGTAGCTCCATCAGTGCCTCATCTGCTCTTCAACACAAGCCAACAACCCAGACTTGAACACGCCTGCGTCAAACTCTTCGGCGTGAGTCCGAATGGCGGCTGGATCAAAAGCCGCCCCGTCGCAGCGGCGCACGGCGTCGGATAGGGATTCGGGTGTCTGCTCGTGGAAGAAGGTTCCTGTAACGCCATCAATCACATAATCCAGTGCCCCGCCACCTGCATAAGCGATGACCGGCCTGCCGGCGGCCATGGCTTGCACGGGCGTGATCCCAAAATCCTCCAGCCCAGGGAATACAAAGGCTCGACAACGAGCCATCAAACGGCCCATCTCCTCATCGGGCACGCGTCCCAGAAAACGGATGTTGGGCCCGGCCATCGCCTCCAGGCTGGCCCGATCGCGTCCACTGCCGCCAATCCACAGCGGCAATCCCAATTCGGTGAAGGCGCGCACGGCCAGGTCAATGCGCTTGTAGGGCACCAAGCGGGAGACGATGAGGTAGTAGTCGTCGTGGCTGCCATCCGGCATCGGGACAAATCGTCCGGTCTCCACAGGCGGATAAACGATCGCCGACTCACGATCGTATAGACGTTTGACGCGCTTTTGTACCTCGTGGGAGATAGAGATGAACGCATCCACACGCTCGGCTGCCTCCCGCTCCCACCGTTGTAGCCGACCCAAGAATGGCTGTACGAGGCCTCGTGCGGCTCCCCCAACCTGCTCCCGGTCAATATAGGCATCGTAATCCCACACAAAGCGGGTTGGCGTCAGACAGTAGCAGATATGGCGGGTCTCGGGTGAGGTGCGCACCCCAAGGCAGAAAGCACTCTTGTTCGAGATCACCAGATCGTAGCTACCCAGGTCCAGCCCACCGAAAGCCAGGGGGTAGAGAAGCAAGTATGGCTGGTGGTGGCGATGGATGGCCGGCAGCCGGTCCATCCAGGTCGTGCGAATGTCCCACCCTCGGTATGCCGCCGGCATGGCCTCTGGCCAATACATCGAGGTATACACCGGCGCCCCGGGGAACATCTCCACCAATGCCTCCAACACCCCCTCGGCGCCGCCTATTTGGTTCAGCCAGTCATGAACGATGGCGACTCTCAAAGAATCCTTCTTCTACGAGCGACTGCCACAAGTATACCAAAAAGCCTAGAAAAAGACAACACCGGACAGGCATACGCCAGCCCGGTACACCCAATGTGAGGGTTGCTGCAAAGTCGCTGAACAGACACCCTGTCGCCATGCTCTGAGCCCTGCCTGGGGCGACAGGCACCATCAGGTGTGTAGGCCGTCCCCGAGGCGGCGAGCGCCGGCGAAAACCTGATGCTGAACCTTGCAAGACATACACCCATCCTCAGTTTTCCTGAAGATTATGGCAAGGTAAAGGTCGCTACATTGTTATCCCGGTTGATCTCTGGAAAGGCACCTTCTACATCCACCGGATTCACAGTGAAGGTAAGCGTGCCTCCTGGGATCCAAAGGTAACCCACGCGCATGGCAGCCACGCCCAGCCCTTCCCCTTGGACGAGAGGGATGGAATCGACGATCCTGCGACCGGATTCGCTCTCCACGCGAATGGGCACCATATCGGCATCCCGGGTCCCCAGATTCTGCACTGTGACCAGTACCATCCACATCTCGGGTATCTCAATGTCGGCGGTTGTGAGGGCAAAGTCATAATCTTCCACGCTGCTGGCTGGCTGGCTGACTAGCTCTGGTAACAACCCAGCCATCACGGTTACCCTGTTGTTGTCTGCATCATCCTCCTGCAAGCTGTCTGCCCAATCGATGGGATTGACCTGTACTGTTAGGCGCTCGCCTTCCTGAAATGGCCGGTCGACCTGAACATACACCTGAGCGGTGCCGCCACAGGGTGGGATGGCAGGCAGATAGGCGATCCCGGACAACTGATCGCCGGTCACGACCACCGGCAGGTTGTAGACGGCCCGGTTTCCCGCATTGTGCACACGCACCAAAACGCGCTGCTTCTCCGGCTCTGGCAGGATGTCGGCTGGACCGATCTCCAGATCCACGCGACCCGAACAGAGATCACTGCTGTAGGCATCAAAGGGATCCACCATCAGGTCCAGCAGTACGATATTGTCCCCGGTGTCAGCCTCCGGCTGGGTGGGGTTACGATCCTGCCAGGCCTCCGGCAGGCGATTGACCTGGATCCAGAGCTGATGTTCTCCCCCAGCAAAGTTCCAGTCCACAGGCACAGTCAGAGGCACGGTCTGAGAAGCGGGCAAGGTCACCGTGAGAAACTGCAGATAGGACGTGTAGCCAATCTCTTCCTGCTTGGCCGAGATGAAGACCATGACCGGCACGTTCTCAGCCAGAAGATCGGCTTTGTTGTGAATTGTGGCTGTGAGGGTGAAGGGAAAGCCGGCCCGCAAAGGCAGTGGTTCGATCAGCACCTCTTCTTCGGGAAGCGCGAGATCGATCTTGGGTACCTCCGGCTCAGCCGTCAGGGCAGGTATGGTCGACTCAATAGCGTCTGGAGTCCCGTTGGGCGAAGACTGCTGATCAGCCTCCCCCCTGGCACCACACCCGATCAACAACAGCAGAGGCAGCAGTGCGAGGGTAACCCAAAGCTTTTTATGGTGAAGTACAGGAATTCTTGACGGATTATGGGCCATTCGTCTCGGGTACGAGAACCGGAGGAGCAAGCACCTGGCGCCCGTCGTCATCGCGACGCGACGACTGGATCGGACAATGTGACACGCAGGGTATAGACGCCTGGCTGGCTGAAGACATCGGTTGGCTCGATCAGGTACTGTTCCTCACAGGGCTTGGCCAGGACCTCGGGCGTTACACGAAAGATAGAGACCCCGTGTGCCGGCAAAGGTCCTTTCACAACCAAGCCAAAACTGTAGAAGCCGGTAGGACCACTGATGTCCAGGTCAAGGCGAACGGTCTCAAGGGGTTGGGGCAGATCGCTCTGCAGCAGGACCGTCATGGTAAACGGCAGATGGGGACGCATCTCCCGCGGCTCGATCAAGAGGCTGGTGCGGGGCAGAGAAGCGGTCGAGGTAGCCGTAAGGCGCGGGAGCGGCTGATCTCCAACAGAAAGCGTATCGGGATTGGAATCGGAGAGCATCAGTCTGTTCGCTGGCAGGAGCGCGATCGGTTTCAATTGGGATGGAACAGGGATGCGCCCGGCCAGGGCGAATAGGGCAACCAGCACCAGCGCAGCGGCCACGGCGCCGCTCATGAGACGGAAAGTCAACGTCGCGCGATTTGCCCAAACAGCCCGGTTCAGGCTCTCCTCAGCTGATTCGACAATCCTCGTGCTGGCATCGGACGACAGCGACAGAGTACCTACGGACGCTGCCAGGGCCCGCCGCAGGTCACGCTCGAGTGTGGGCCGTCTGCGCAGTTCGTCAGCACAATGGGTGCAACGAGCGAGATGCTTCTCCAGCTGATGGCGATCGCGCTGGCTAAGCCCGTTCTCCAGGTAATCGTCGATCAGGCAACCAGCCAGGTCGCAGTTCATGCCGCAACCCCTCCTGACACGGCCACACGCTCCTCCTCTTCCTCCTGCTCGGCCAAAAGGTCTCTCAATCGCTTGCGGGCAATGTGCAGTCGCGAACGAACGGTTCCAGAGGGTATGCTCAAGGTTCGTGCAATCTCTTCATTGGACAAGCCGGCGTAATAGCGCAGAATGACTACCAACCGGTGCTTTTCTCCCAGACAATCGATGGCAGCCAGCATCTGATCACGTCGCTGACCCTGCATCAACACCCGATCGGGTTGCTCTTCCAGCGCGGCGACCAACTGTGGCGCCGGGTCGGGCCAAGGCAAGACCTGGTACCACTTGCGTCGCATCCGCGAGCGGCAGGCATTGACGGCAATACGATAGAGCCAGGCCTCAAAGCTCGTACCCTTTCGGATTTCAAAGCGCGGCAACGCCCGAAAGGCTCGAATGAAGGTCTCCTGCGTCATATCTTCGGCGTCCTGTTCGCTACGCATCACCAGATAGCAAAGCCGGTAGACATAGTTCTGGTAGCGACGAATCAGGACTTCGATCGCCAGTCGATCTCCCTGCTGACAGCGGCGGATCAACGCCTCGCTATCCAGGTGGACCAGTTTCTTCTCTGCCCAGGTCTCCATCCCAACTAACGCCTTCTCCTGCCAGAATGTTCACCCGTGGTTTTGCTAAAAGGAAGCAACGGCGGTCTCCAGATCGTCATGGACCTCCAGGAAGCGCTTGAAACCCACCATGTCTAGGACATGGTCCACGCGAGGTTGAGGACTCAGTAGTTTAAAATGCTCCTGGAAACCAGATTCCCGATCCCGGTCGATGGCACGAAGAGCGCCCCAGCCAGCCTCCAGATCTGGCGGCTCCTCGCCCCTCAGCAGAGCAGCCGTACTCTGCAGGGCCACCAAGCCAGAACTGCTCATATAGGTGGTCTGGCTGAGATCGAGGAGGATATCTTGCCCTCCCCCACGCACTACCTCTTGGGCCGCTGCGATCAGTTCCTGATAGTTGGAGGCATCAAGCTCACCCTGCGGGCATAGGACCGTCACCGATACCCTGCCCTGTACCTGAGAGACTGCTATGTTCATTCTTCCCCTCCTTTGCATGGGAGTCGCTTGATCATCGTCACCGTGTTTCCCCGCTCCTCGTCAAACTCAAAACGCAGATCATCTACCAACTGGCGCACGAGGAACAATCCCAGCCCCCCCAGAGAGCGCTGCTCCAAGGGAGCATCCACATCGGGAACGGAAACCGCCTCAGGATCAAAGGCTAGGCCCCAGTCCCGAACGGTGACCTGGACCCCCTCCGGAACCGGCTGCACCGTGACTTGGAGCTGCCCCCCTCGCCCATGATAAGCGTGCCGGATACTGTTGGAGCAGATCTCATCCACAGCCAACTGCAAGTCCGGGATACTCTTCCCGTCCACACACAGATCGCTACAAGTCTCGGCAACGAATTCGCGGATAGTCCTCAACTGGGCAAGATCAGCCCACAGGTGCATGGTTGTCATTCAGCGTCTCTTCGTCTGCAAGGATACCATAAAGCGCGAGACCTGTCAACGCCCTGCCACCACCAAATGTCCACTATTGTTTGCTCAGGATCCATTGACTGTACAGGGGATCCAAGTCCTGGCCCGAAACCGACTCGGCCACCCGGATAAAGTCATCGGGCGTCGCAGTCTTCCAGCGAAACTGCTTCACGTATTCGTGCAGGACAGCTCTGAACATCGCATCCCCCAGTTTCTGGTGCAGGGCATGGAAAAAGAGAGCAGCCTTGGCATAAACAATCATCTCGTAGTCCCAGCTAAAGGCGGAGGCAGGCTGGTTCACCACAGTGTCGAACTCGTTATCTACAGCCCATTGGTAGGACACCAGCCAGCGCTGGTTGACCATCGTATTGGCTCGGGCCTCGCCAAAGATCTGCTGGTAATAGACTGCCATCGAGTATTCGGCCAGGCCCTCATCGAGCCAGGGCGTGTTGATCTGATCGTTGCCCACCTGAGCGTACCACCATTGGTGAGCTATCTCGTGCACCACCCGGTTCTCCAGCTCATCACGATTGTCCCGGTAGAGATCCAGCCCAATGAGATTGAGCCCGGGGTACTCCATGCCAAAGTGCTGTAAGGGCGCTTCAGCCACGGTCATCTCGTCAAAGGGATAGGGGCCAAAAACATCCCCGTAGGCCCGCAAAGCAGCGGCCGAGATACTCAGTGTGGCCTGGCCGGCAGCCTCGTCCCCCGGCAGGTAATAGGATCGCAGTACCGTGCCATAGGCCGTGGTCTCGGCTACCTGGTAGTCGGTACTGGCCAGCCAGGCAAACTCGCGCAAGGGTCCGCCCCCAATGCGATAGGCATGCTGCCCGGCAGTGTCCAGGGTCTGACTCATAACCGAGCCGGTAGTGACCAGGGTCAGCGTCGATGGGAGCGTCAGGGTTACGTCGTAGAAGCCTACATCAGCAAACACTGCATCGCCGTGGGGCGGGGCGATATCCTCGTACCAGGTCGATCCATCGTGAGCGGCCAGCAGGGCGTAGCCATCGGGTACACTCCAGATCCCCTGGCTATAGCCAAAGAGGGAATAGCCACTCTCTTTCAGGGGAATATCCAGGTCGAATGTCAACTCGATGGTCACGCTTTTCTCTGGCGCCAGAGGTTGCTCCAGGGGCACGACCAGCGACGTATCGCCAGCGCGGAGGGAGGAAGTACCCCGCTGGCCGTCGACCCACACCGGGCCAATAGACATCCGCCCACCGTACTGGGGCAGGTTGGGATACAGCCGGAAAACGAGCTCGTCCAGCTCCTGGCCAGTGTGGTTGGGAATGGTCACCTGCTGCTTGCCCGCCAAGCGCCGTTGTGCGGGGTCCAGGGCCAGGTTCAGGCGGTACTCGGGGAATGGGCTTACTTTTTCAGGGGTGGGGACGCCGATAACCGTAGGTGGCGGAAGCGTTGGCTGCTCGGGAAGGATACCGGCCGACGGTCGCTCCGAAGGCAGCAAAGAACAGGCGGCCAGGATCCCTGCCAATAGGACCAGAATCAGAATGTACGGCCAACGCGAGGCCTCCATGGTAGGTCACCCTTTCGGCTATTCGACCAAATGCGCCAGGGTCTCGACGATGTACTGGTGAGCCAAGCCGTTGCTGCCAATGAGCCCCTTACAGTCGGCAACCTCGGACTTGTTATAGATCACCGGCTCACCACAAAGGTTGGTCAACACGCCACCAGCTTCGAGCATCAGCGCATGGGGCGCGCAGATATCCCATTCTTTGGCTATACTGGTTGCCAGATACAGATCGCAGCCACCTCGCGCCACGAGTCCCACCTTGAGACCGACGCTGCCCATGCGCGTCACGGCCTGGATGCCCAATGCCTGTCGGGCATCGTCGACAAAGCCCGAGTAGTGAGAGCGGCTGGCCACCAGACACATCTTGGCCGGATCTGGCTGGCTCGAAACGAGCAAACGCGTCACCTGTCCGTTGTCCATCTGGTAGGCACCGAGACCTCGAACTGCAAAGAAGAGACGATCTACAGTGGGTTGGTAGACCACGCCCAATATTGGTTGTCCTTGCCTCGTCAGGGCGATCTGAACCGAGAACTCGCCCGTCTCGGTGATGAACTCGGTAGTGCCGTCCAGGGGATCTACGATCCAGACCCTTTCTTTCTCAAGCCGCGACAGATCATCCTCTGATTCTTCGGTGAGCAGACCATCGCCGGGGAAAGCAGCACTCAGGCCGGCAGAGATGAGATCGTCGGCAGCGCGGTCCGCTTCGGTGACCGGCTCATCCCCTGTCTTGTGGTCCACATCCAAGCCGGACTGATAGTATTGCATGATCAGGTTCCCAGCCTGCCGGGCCAGGCGCACGGCTACATCAAACTCGTGCTGCAAATCGCCTGCGTTCAACTTGTCTCTCCTTGGCTTGTACTTGCCTCTGCCTGGGATTGTAACACCGGGCCCAGGCTTTGTCAAACGCACAGATATCGCTCTATGCCCTCTCTGGAGGCGGGATTCGGTCTCCGGTGAGGAGATGGTGTAGCAGCGAGGCGAGAGAGTCTAAAGGGGGTACGAAAGGGTCGTTGACAGCCGCTCAGATGCGTGCTATAATGTGAGGGTGGCGGATGGTCCAATCAGAACGGACCATGGCAGAGGGAGGTCTGCCTGGCGAAGGGCCGTCGCGACAGGGTCTAGATTGGGCCGATTGGGCAAGAGGAGATCACAGAATCCAGAAAAGGAGCAAACGATGTCTCAAGATGATCTTGGCGATCTGCAATTTGCTATCGAGGAGCAGGGGTATTCCTGGGAGGCGGGCGAGACTTCGCTATCGGTGCTCCAGCCAGAGGAGCAGGAGCAGCGCCTGGGCTTGACACTGGTGCCAGAGGAGATGGATCGTCTGGCCATGGCGTTTGCCGATCTGTCCTTTGTGGCGGCCGAGTTCCCGGCCGCCTGGGACTGGCGCGATGTGGAAGGCGCCGATTGGACGACGGCAATCCGGGACCAGCAGGGCTGCGGCTCATGCGTGGCCTTTGGCACGGTGGCGGTGCTAGAGACGATGCTCAAGTTGCACGAGCAGGACGCGGCGCTGCAGCCTGATCTGTCAGAAGCGCACCTGTTCTTCTGTGGCTGCGGGGACTGCTGCGACAAGGGATGGTGGCCCAGCTACGCACTAAACTATGCCCGGGACAGCGGGGTGCCTGATGAGAGCTGTTTCCCCTATCAGGACCACGACATGCCATGCTCCGACTCGTGCAGTGACTGGCAAAGCCGAGCCTTGAGGGTGGTAAGCTGGGACGAGGTGCTCGACGTGGGAGCACGCAAGGAGTGGCTGGCGACAAAAGGGCCGATGGTCGGCGCCATGGCCGTCTACCGGGACTTTTTCAACTATACGGGGGGCGTCTATCGCCACACGACAGGCGACTTGGCCGGCTACCACGCCATCTGCGTGGTGGGCTATTCTGAGGACGAGCAATGCTGGATCTGCAAAAACAGTTGGGGTACCGGCTGGGGCGACGGAGGCTGGTTCAAGATGGGTTATGGCGAAGCCGAGATGGATACCCGGTTTCCGATGTATGGCGTGGAAGAGATCACACCGCCCAGTCCCGAGCCGCCGCCACCACCACCGCCACCACCACCGCCACCCCCTCCCCCTGACGGCTGCGGGAAGCAGATCAGGCAGATGCTGGGAGGGTCGAGCGAGGGGTGACAGCGACGCCTGTGCCGACGAAAGGCTGTAGGAATGCAAAGATTTGAGGAACCGACCAAGGCCATCCGAGCTGCCGTGGGTGAGACCTTTGCGATCGCCCTGGTAGGCAACCCCACGACCGGTTACACCTGGCAGGCCGCCGTCGATCCGGGGTATCTAGAACTGGTCGGTGAGACTTTTGAACCGCTCGGCGAGGGCGTCGGTTCGGGGGGGCGGGAGGTGTTCCACTTCCGGGCGCTGGCACCTGGTAATGCCGAGATCACTTACGAATACCGTCGCCCCTGGGACAAGAAGGCTCGAGAGAGCAAACAATTCCACATCGAGATCGCTTAAGCGGGCAGGCCGGTGGCCTGCCCGCCTGGCGACCAAGCGCCCGTCCCACCTGAGCGTTCCAGCTTGAAGCGCTCCCGAGAGTGGAACGTGCCCGCGCCCCGAAATCTCAGGATGAGGCTGCGGTGAATGGTATCCAGCGAATGCGGGTGTGGCCGATAAAGACTGCCCGATAACCGGCCTGTGAACGTCACAAAAAAGCCCCGGAATCAGGCCTCTGATAGGATCGATTCCCGGGCCTGTACGGGCGTGGGGTCGATGGCTTGGATCACGGCCATCCGACCGCGGAATTTGGGCAGCGTCTCGGAAACATAGACGCGGGCCAGTTCTCGCTTGCGTTCCGCCGCGCGCGCATCGCGGAGCGCAAGCCAACTGGTGAGGACGTACACGGCCATATCGGCCAGATCCTGAGCATAGTAGTCGATCAACGCCCGGTCGTCCTGCTCTCTCATGTGGTCGATGGAACGGTTGAACAGTTCGGTGGCCTCCTGGACCTGGCTTTTGAGCCCGTTCAGCTCCGGGCCATAATCCTGACCGGCCCAATCGTCCAACAATCCGTCCAGCGAATGCCCCAGCAGACCGCTCGTGGCAGCCACAACCTGGAGCTGGCTGGTGCCCTCGTAGATGCTGGTCACGCGGATGTCGCGGAAGTGGCGTTCGACATTGAATTCGCGCATGTAGCCGGTACCGCCGTGAACCTGCATTGCCTGGTAGCAGACCCGGTTGCCCATCTCTGTAGCATGATACTTGGCCAGGGGGGTCAGCACGGCCGCCATGCGGTCGGCCTGCTTGAGCCGCTTGCGGCCCTCAGAGTCGAGTTTGCCTTCCGCCTTCAGGTGATCGTAGGCCTTTTTGAGATCGACCCAACGCCCGGCCTCAAAGACCAGCGCCCGGGTGGCTTCGATCTCGCCACGCATGGACAGCAACATGCGGTACACGGCCGGAATCTGGTCGATGGAATGGCCGAACTGGATCCGTTTCTGAGCATAATCATATGCTTCGCGGTAGGCAGCCTCGGCAATGCCCACTGCCTGAGCGGCCACTGCGATCCGGGCCCCGTTCATCATGGCCATGGCATAGCGGATCAATCCGTAGCGACGCTTGCCGAGCAGGCGCGCGGGCGTATCGCAGAACTCCATCTCGCAGGTAGGCGAAGCGTGAATGCCCATCTTGTTCTCGATACGACGAATGCGCACCGTCTCGTCGGCCTCGATCTCAAACAGCGACAGGCCGCGGGCGTCGGTCGATCCCTCCTCGGAACGCGCAAGCACCAACAAGACGTCGGCATTGCCGTTGGTGATGAAGCGCTTGACGCCGTTGAGCCGCCAGGTCCCGGCAGTCTCATCATAGGTGGCATGGGTGTGCACGACCCCCAGGTCCGAGCCAGCATCGGGCTCGGTGAGCACCATGCCTCCCGTGACCTCCCCTCGGGCAAAGCGGGGCAGGATGCGATCCTTCATCTCCTGGTCGCCGAATTCGGCGATGGTGGCCGAGATCTCTTGCAAGCCAAAGATAGACATCAATCCGGCATCGGCCCGGGAGATGACCTCGATCATCATCTGCAGAATCGTACCAGGCAGGTTAAGGCCTCCATACTCCCAGGGCAATAAGGCACCCATCAACTCGGCCTGGCGCAGCAGATCCAGCCCCTGCTGGGTCGCATCTGCGTAAGTCACCTTCCCGTTCTGGAACTGGGCACCCATCTCATCTGCCTCCGCCGCCCGCGGGGCGACATGGGTGGCACAAATGTCGCCCAAGACGCTCAAGATGAGTTTGTAGTTGTGCTTGGCATCCGCGTAACTGCGCGGTGCGCCAGGGTATTGCTCAGAGTAGCGATAGCCATTCTCGAGGATCTCGACGGCCTCTTCGATGTCCAGCCGGTCCAGGTGGTACTGCAGGTCGGCGTTGTCGGTGAAAAAGTTGGCCGTCATGCTTCATCTCCCAGGGTTCTGTCTTCCCTGTAAGCCTCGATCATTTTGGGGATCACCTTTCTCAGATCACCTACGATCTTGTAGTGGGCAATGTCAAAGATAGGGGCATTGGGGTCGGTATTGATGGCAATGATCTTGCTGGATTGATCCATGCCGGCGCGATGCTGGACCGCTCCCGAGATACCGCAGGCGATGTACAGCCGCGGGCGGACGGTGACGCCAGTCTGCCCCACCTGGTGTTCGTGGGTGGTGAACCCGGCATCGACAGCCGCTCGCGAAGCGGCTACCTCACCGCCGACGGCGCGGGCCAAGTCGTAGATCAGCTCAAAGCTCTCCTTGCTGCCCACGCCAACACCACCAGCGACGATGACTGCAGCGCTCTTCAAGTCGACCTTCGGCAGCCGAATCTCCCGGCTCAGGACCTGCAAGGCGGAGTGATCTCCATTGAACCAAGGCTCGATGCGCTCGACCAAGCCCTCGCGCTCGACATCGGGATCTCCCAGCTTCATCACACCTTCCCGGACGGTCGCCATCTGCGGGTGCATCTCGGGATTGACGATGGTGGCGATGAGATTGCCACCAAAGGCGGGGCGGATCTGGTACAACAGATCCTTGTACGCCTGGCCACGGCGCTCAAAGTCGCCGATCTTGAGATCTGTGCAGTCGGCCGTCAGACCTGATGAGGCAGCACTGGCGATGCGGGGCGCCAGATCGCGACCAATTGGCGTTGCCCCCAGCAACAGGATGTAGGGGTCCCGCTGGCGCACAAGATCGTTGGCCACCTTGGCATAGGGCAACGTACGGTAGATCTCCAGAGCAGGGTGATCGGCCAGCAACACCGAGTCCGCACCGTACTGGATGACCTGCTGAGACAGATGGGAGATCTCGTACCCGAAGAGCAGAGCAGATACCTGACCACCCAATTCTCCGGCCAACTCGCCTGCCTTGCCCAACAGCTCGAGGCTGACGGGCGCGATTTCGCCCTCCTCCTGTTCGATAAACACCCAGACATCTCGCCGTTTCGCCATGTTCCCGTCCTGCCTCACAAGATATAGTCCTGGACCAGTTCTTGGACCAGCACCGACATTCCTTCAGAGTCGCCGGCGATCTCTTTGCTGCCGCTGGATTCCAGCGTGACAAAATCGACTTTGAGCACTTTGGTTGGTGAACCGGACAGACCCACCCGGCTGTAGTCAGCGCCGACATCGGCACCACTCCAGACTGTGATCTGCTGCCCGCGATCGGCCAGGTAGTGATCCAACACTTCCTCCGTCTCAAACTCGGGCCACTGTTCCAGAAGAGCCGGATACTCCAGGGGTGTGGCGGCCAGTTTGTACTTCAGCATGCGCCGGACCGACGGGGGCCGGGGCTCGTTCGCGGAGCCAACCACGGTGAGCAAACAGGGCAAGGTACACTGGACCGTCTCGACGCCCAGGGGAAGCGCCCGGCGAGCGACGACCTCACCGTTCTGCAACGATTCGATGGACTCGGCATAGGTAATCTGTGGCAGGTTCAGCTTCTCGGCAACCTGTGGTCCCACCTGGGCGGTATCGCCATCTATGGCCTGCCGGCCACACAGAACCAAGTCGTAGGCACCGAATCGCTTGGCAATCTGCTCGACGGCACATTTGAGAACATAGGAGGTGGCTAACGTGTCGGACCCGGCTGTCTTGCGGTCAGTGAGCAGGATCACCCGATCTGCGCCTCGGTACAAGGCCTCGCGCAGCACCTCGGCCGCTCGAGGTGGTCCCATGGTCAGCACGGTTACCTGACCACCATGTCGCTCTTTCACCTGCAGGGCCATCTCTAGCGCATTCAGGTCCTCCGGGTTAAATATGGCCGGAAGTGCGGCACGATTGATGGTGCCATCGTCTTTCATCGCTTTACCGGTGATGTTGGCCGTGTCAGGCACCTGCTTGACCAGCACCACGCTATTGTACGGCATCAATTCCTCCCCCTACAAAAACGACAGGTCAGTAAGCCCGAACGAAGCGCCCATTATACCAGTGGCCCTGCCTGAGCGCAACATTGTATTGGCCAAGGGTCGCAGACTTGGGCAGGGCTCGGTCCGGAGACCTTCGCCCATCACCTTGGGGCTCGGCCCGAGGCTCGGTCCGGAGACCTTCGCCCA
>JASFHU010000034.1:0-14480 GCA_050123055.1 Anaerolineae bacterium | reverse complement strand
CGTGCTCGTAGCCCAGACACGGAACCGCTTGCCGATCTCGGCCGGATGCCCTCCGGCGATCTCGCGGAGGTGACTCTCGTTGTAGCCCAGCATCGCCGCGCCCAGGCCCTGACGCCGCCAGTCCGGGTGCACAAAGCCGAGCGAGATGTACAGCCGCTCGCCGGTGCCCTCCTCCACCCACCACACCCGGCTGAAGGCCACCGTCTCGCCGTCCACCTCGGCGAACACCATATCCCGTTCAGGATCGCAGTTCGTCAGGTGGGCAAACACCCAGGCGATCTCCTCCAGCGTGTTGATATAGTCCAGGCCATCAGCCGCATTGCAGGCATTGAGGATCTCCACCATATCGGCATAATCCGCCTCGCCGCGGAAACGCCGGAAGGCCAGCCCGCCAATGGCCGACGCCCCTGGCACGCGAATGAGAGACATCGTATCCATAACCCTCGCCCTCCCGAACCTCTGAGTTGATCCATGCTACCCATAGTATAACACAGGCAGCCCACTGGCCCGAGCGTCCATCCAAGCCTGGTCAGATATGTCATCCCAAATCCGGTCAGGCCGCAATCCGCTCCCTCGCAATTAACTTGCATTCTGCACAAGGTTTGTTATAATGGATCCAACTCGCGGTACGCAGCAGAGCGGGTACGGCTTGTCCCAACTGTCCGGCCCGCTCGGGAGTCAAATTGAGTATAGAACCCAGTCCCCAGAGGTACTGTCCTCACTGTGGGACAGCCGTAGCGCAAAAGGCAGAGACATGCCTGATGTGCGGGACAACTTTGAAAGAAGAGAAGAAAAGAAGATTCCACCTGCCGCAGACCGACCTGCTCCTTCCGCTCTTGATTCTGGGCGCCATCGCCTTGCTGTGGTTCTGGAAGCCGTGGCAAGCCCGCGAACCCCAGGCCATGGCTCCCACCTCGGCGGCCCCCACTGCGACGTCCACCCCCTCGCCACCGCCAACCGCCACCTATGTCATTGCGCCCACCGCAACCCCACTCCACTCCCCTACCCCAGAGGCCACCGCCACCCTCCCGCCCAACCAGACTCGCCACACCGTCCAGGCTGGCGAAACCATCAGTACGATTGCCAAGCTATACGGAACCACCACCAAGGCCGTCCTGGATGCCAACGGCCTCAAATCCAATACCATCATCAGCATCGATCAGGAGTTGGTCATCCCCTTGCCGGTGGCCGATACCTCCACCCCTACGCCGACCCTCACACCATCGCCTACACCCTTTGTCTATACCATCAAGTCGGGCGATACCCTGAGCGCCATCGCCAGCCGCTACGACACCACGGTCGAGGCGCTCATGCAGGCCAACAACATCACGGACGCCACCCGCATCCGCGCCGGCACCCAGATCCAGATCGTGCAACCGCCCGACTACTCGGCCACCATGGCCTACGAAACCTACGAGGTCGAAGCCGGCGACACCCTGTACACCATCTCCGGCGAGTATGGGCTGACCATCGCCGAGATCAAAGAGATCAACGGCCTGACCAGCAACAACCTCAGAGTTGGCCAGGAACTCCAGATCCCGGTCGGGACCGCTACCCCCACCCCAACCCTCACCCCGACGCCGACCCTGACGCCCACCCCTGGCCCGGCCCGGCCAGCCCCTGCTTTGCTGGCCCCACCCGACGACACCGCCTTCGAGGGTCCCGACGCTGCCATCCTGCTCAACTGGGCCTCCGTCGGCATCCTCGACGAGGACGAGTGGTACGTCGTACGCGTGCGGCGCACCGGACTCGTCGCCCAGGTGCTCCCTCTGGTGTGGACCAAGGCCACCTCCTGGCGGCTTCCGTCCGATCTGTACGTCGAAGGGCTGGTCCAGCCCCAGCGCTTCCACTGGCAGGTCTCCATCATGCGCCAAACCGGCGTCGCCGAGGACGGCGACTGGACCGGCGAGCAGGTCAGCCCATCCAGCCCGGTTCGAACTTTTACCTGGAAATAGCGTATAGGTTCTGGGAGGAGATATGAGCACAGGCAAGATCATCGGCTACATCGCAGCAGGCATTCTCATCTTCTTTGGCGTGCTCTTTCTGTGGGCCGCCTTCAGCGCCGAAGCAGCGAGTCCAGGAGGCAGACTCATCGTAGGCGGCCTGTCGGTTCTTATTGGCCTGGGCATCATCGTCGCCATACGGCTGCGCGAGCCCAAAGCCAAGCAGGAGGTCGTCGTCCGGCAGCAGATCGACATCGGCGGCGATGTGGAGATGGAGGCCCTCAAATGCGAGAGCTGTGGCGCGCAGCTTGACAAGAGCGCCATCAGCCTGGCCGAGGGCGCGGTGGTCGTAAGCTGCCCCTATTGCAGCGCTACCTACCAAATCGTCGAAGAGCCCAAGTGGTAAATCTCTTCTCAAAGGGTGATTCAAGCCAGAACACTTCACCCTGAGCTGGTAGAAGGGTGATCCCAGCCAGACCATGTCACCCTGAGCTGGTCGAAGGGTGATCGCAGGCCATTACAGGCCGCCCTGAGCTTATCGAAGGGTGCTCCAGGCCAGACCTGCCTGTAACTCGCAGCTTGGCACCCTGATTGGCGGCGCTAACCTATCGCCGGGCCCCGGCGCTTTCGCTCGGAAGCGAACCCGAGGCTCGGCTCCAACGACGGAGAAAGAACTATGAGGTTCAACAGGAAATCAGTGGCCCTTGCAGCCGTGATACTTGTCGTCGCCCTCAGCCTGGCCGTTCTGTCGCCCGTGATTCAGGCCCAGGATTATCGTTTCAACCTGGCCGAGAACCGCGTCGACCTCTACATCAACGGCGACGGCACCGCACAGATCATCTACGACCTGACCTTTGTCAACGATCCCAGTGCCCGTCCCATCGACGCGGTGGATGTGGGCATGCCCAACAGCACCTACAACCTCTCCGAGGTCCGGGCTTCCATCAACGGCGTGCCCCTGACCGACATCTCCAACTCCCCCTACGTCACGCCCGGCGTGGCCGTCGAACTGGGCAGCCAGGCCATCCCGCCCGGTGGAACCGGTACCCTCCATCTCGAGGCCACCGTGCGCGACCTGATCTACCAAGACAGCGAGGATTCCGAGTACGCCAGCCTCGAGTTCGCACCCACCTGGTTCGACAGTGAGTTTGTCTACGGCCCCACCCGCCTGGAGGTCAACTTTCACCTGCCGCCCGGCGTGACCGCCGACGAACCCCGCTACCACGACCGGGAGTTCACCGAGGCCTATTTCGAGGACGATCGCGTCGTCTACTCCTGGGTGGACGGCGATGCCCGGGGCGACCGGGAATACGTCTTTGGTGCCTCGTTCCCCCAGATCTACCTGGCCGAGGGAGTCGTTCAGAAAGCACCCGCCTTCAACTTTGACCTATCGGGGTGTTGCAGCAGTCCCGTCGTCTGGTTCCTGGCCTTTGGCATTGGCTGGGCCGTCCTGGCCTTTGCCGGAAACCGGGCTCAGAAGCGCCGGCGGATGAAATACATGCCCCCGGCCCTGGCCGTCGAGGGGACCGGCGTCAAGCGCGGCCTGACCGCCGTCGAAGCGGCCATCCTGCTCGAGGCTCCCCTGGACCGAGTGGTGACCATGATCCTATTTGGCCTGGTCAAAAAGGGCATCGTCACCGTCGAGTCTGAGAAGCCCCTCAAGCTCCAGGTTGCAGACCCCTCGCCCAAGGACGTCAAGCTCTGGTACTACGAGCGGCGGTTCCTCGACGCAGTCCTCGACGATGGTAAACTGGGCCAAAAGGCGCTGCGGGAGATGATCATCGATCTCATCGGCGATGTGAACAAAAAGATGACCGGCTTTAGCCGCGCCGAGAGCAAAGCCTACTACAAGGACATCGCTGCCCGGGCCTGGAAACAGGTTGAGGCAGCCGATACGCCCGAAGTCCTGGGCAAGCGCTGGGGCGAGGGCCTGGAATGGACCATGCTGGAGGACGATTGGGACGACCGCACGCGCCGTGTCTTCCACGACCGGCCGGTTGTGCTCCCCCACTGGTGGTGGTTCTACCGTCCCTGGGGGGCCAGCACCGCTCATGCCCGGCCATCCACGCCCATGCCGACTCCATCGGGCGGTGGAACGCCCGTGACGCTGCCCACCCTGCCCGGCGCTGACTTTGCAAATACCGTCGTGACCGGCATCGAGAACACAGCCAATACCGTGGTCTCGGGTGTCGACAACTTTACCAGCCGGATCACCCAGAGCACGAACCCCCCGCCCAAGTCCTCCAGTTCCAGCAGCCGCGGAGGGGGGGGCTACAGTTGTGCTTGCGCTTGCGCCTGCGCCGGATGCGCCTGCGCTTGCGCCGGAGGGGGGAGATGACCATGAGTATCCTGGATCGCGTAAAGGGTTGGTTCGAAGCGCCCCAGCCCCTCACATCGGGGATCTATTCCTACCAGACGCCGCCCGACGCGGCACGGCAGTTCCGGCTGCACCTGCGTATCGAGAAGGATGGCCATGGCGTGCTCCTCGTCAATGCCGCCAAGATGATCCATCTAAACCAGACGGCGACCGAGCTGGCCAGCTTTGTCCTGCAGGAGAAAACGGCCGACGAAGCCGCCCAGGAGCTCCAACGGCGCTACAGCATTGATCGCGAGACGGTTGCGGCCGACTATGAAGAGTTGCACGACACCATCTGGGAGCTGGCCCAGGCCGGCGAGGAGGTCTGCCCGGTCACCCATCTGGACGTGAGCCGCATCGAGCCCATGAGCGCCGAGATCTCGGCCCCCTACCGCATGGACCTGGCCCTCACCTACCGTTGCCAGAACGACTGTCCTCACTGCTATGTCGGCCGCCCCAAGGACTTTCCCGAGATGTCCACCGAGCAGTGGAAACGCGTCATCGACCGCTGCTGGGAGCAGGGGATCCCACACCTCACATTCACCGGCGGCGAGGCCACCCTGCGGCCCGACCTGGTGGAGCTCGTCCAGTATGCCGAGGATGTAGGCCTGATCACCGGCCTGCAGACCAACGGTCGCAAGCTACGCGACCGGGCCTACCTGGACAAACTGCTGCTAGCCGGGCTCGATCACATCCAGATCACGCTGGAGAGTCACGATCCGGCCATCCACGACCGGATGGTAGGCGTGGAGGGCGCCTGGCAGGAGACGGTTGAGGGCATCGAGACCGTGGTGGATGCCGATGTCTATATGATGACCAACACGACCATGACCACCGAGAACGTGGACCAGATCGAGGAGACCATCGCTTTTGCCGCCTCGCTGGGCGTGCCCACCTTTGGCTGTAACAGCTTGATCTATTCCGGTTCAGCCGTGGCGGTGGGAAATGGCATCCCCGAGGGCGATTTGGAACCGATCCTGGAGAGAGTGAAAGCCACGGCGCAGGAACATCATCTACGCCTGATCTGGTACACGCCCACCCAATACTGCGAACTGGACCCGGTGGGCATGGAGTTGGGCATGAAGGGCTGTACCGCCGCCAGGTACAACATGTGCGTCGAGCCCAACGGCGACGTGCTCCCCTGCCAGAGCTACTACGTGGCCCTGGGCAACATCCTGGCCGATCCCTGGGAGTCGATCTGGGACCACGAACTGGCGCGCTATCTACGCAACCGCGACTTCATGATGGAAAAGTGCCACGATTGCCCGGACCAGATCCTATGTGGTGGCGGCTGTCCTTTATACGCCCAGCACCACAGTGAAACTCGGTGACCTAGCAGACCCTTCGGGCCCTTAGCGCCCGGAGGGTCTTTCGTTTCGCCCCCAGCCGACGTACCCGGCCAGGGCCACGAAGGCCCAGGCTGCGGCGGCATAGAAGGCGGCTGTATAGCCCCGTGCCTGGGCCACGATACCCAGCCCGAAGGAACCTACCCCGACACCAATATCAAACACAGTGTAGAGAAAACCAACCGCGGTGCCCCGGGCCTCCGCCGACACGGCTTCGACGACAGTCGTGTCGATCCCGGCTCGTGCCAGCCCCCAGCTCAGGCCAAAGATGGCGCCAGCAGCCAGCAGGGCGGCATTGGTGCGCGCCGTGCCCAGCAGAAGCATAGCTACTACGGCCAAGACCAAACCCGGAACCGCCACGGCCCGCCGGCCCACCCGGTCTGACAGCCAGCCCGCCGACGCCTGGGCCAGCATCATGGCCACCGCGAAGGCCGTAAAGTAGGCGCCGGCTGCGGTGAGCCCCCACTCGCCGGCGAAGGGTGGCAGAAAGCTCAATACCGCGCCATAGGCTACGGCCAGCCCCGTGATGCCGAAGGCCGACACCCAAACCGGCCGCAGCCGCGCCACGGCGCCGAGTTTGGGGCCGGCAGCCCCGGTGGATGGCGCCCGATCAGGCTCGGCGACCGGCAGGAGCAACGGGATGCTCAGCGCCGTGATCCCAGCCGAAATGGCCAGATGCACGCCATATCCCCACTGGCTTGCCGTCCAGGCACCGACTGCCGGCGCGGCCAGCATCCCCAGGTTGTTGGTTACCCCCGACAGACCTATGGCTTCGCCGCGCCTCTCGGCAGGGGCCAGATCGGCCACAATGGTGGTGTAGGCGGTGGTAAAGGCGGCAATGCCCACTCCGTGGAAGACCCGTACGACCATGAAGGGCCATAGCGAGCCAGCCAGTACATAGAGGACGGGCGACAGAGCAAAGATTGTCGCGCCGACTATCAAGACCGGCTTGCGTCCCCAGTTGTCCACCAGCCAGCCGACCAGGGGACGTGCAGCGACGGCGCTAAAGCTAAACAGGCCAAAAGCCAGGCCAATCGCGGCCGCATCGCCGCCGATCTTCTGGATGAGGCCGGGCAGCGTGGCAAAGGTCCACTGGAAGCCGGCAAAGAAGAAGAGGTTGGCTGCAAGGACCAGCCAGAAGCTGGGAGGGTAGCCCATCTATTCCCCATTTAGCTGCAGTACGCTCATAAAGGCATCCTGCGGGATCTCGACGCGGCCAATAGTCTTCATGCGCTTCTTCCCCGCTTTCTGCTTCTCCAGGAGCTTGCGCTTCCGCGTCACGTCGCCGCCATAGCACTTGGACAGCACGTCCTTGCGCAACGCTTTGACATTGGCCCGGCTGATCACTCGCTTGCCCAGTGCGGCCTGGATGGCTACGTCGAACATCTGGCGGGGAATGACCTCTTTCAGCCGGCTCACCAGGCGCTGACCCTTGTGGTAGGCCTGTTCGCGGTGGACAATGATCGACAGCGCATCCACCGGCTGGCCACCCACCAGCACATCCAGCTTGACGAGGTCACCTGCACGGTAGTCGACAGGGGTATAGTCCAGCGAGGCGTAGCCCCGCGTCCGGCTCTTGAGCTGATCGTAAAAGTCCACCAGGATCTCGACCAGAGGAATCTCGTAGGTCAGGAGCACACGCTTGGCATCCAGGTACTCCATCTTGGCCATCTCGCCTCGCCGCTTGATCACCAGGTCCATCACCGGGCCTATGTACTCGGCAGGGGTAAAGATCTGGATCTGCATCCAGGGCTCCTCGATCTGCTCGATCTCGTTTTCGGGGGGCAGATCGGCCGGATTGTCGACCGAGATCAGCTCGCCGCCGGTCTTGAGCACCTGGTACTCGACACTCGGCGAGGTAAAGACGATGTCCAGGTCATACTCGCGCTCCAGCCGCTCCTGGATGATGTCCATGTGGAACAGCCCCAGAAAGCCGCAGCGGAACCCAAAGCCCAGAGCCTGAGATGTCTCGGCTTCATAGAGCAACGACGCATCGTTGAGCTGAAGCTTGGCCAGCGCATCGCGCAGAAGGCTGTACTCTTCTCCCTCGGCGGGATAAAGGCCCGCAAACACCATCGGCTTGGCTGGACGGTAGCCGGGTAGAGGATCGCTCGACGGGCTGCCAGCCTGGGTGATGGTATCGCCCACACGACAGTCCTGTAGGGTCTTGAGCCCGGTGGCTACATAGCCTACCTCGCCCGCGGCCAGGCGTTCACAGGGCTCCATGCCGGGCTGGAATACCCCAACCTCAAGGGGCTCCACGACCCGCTGGTTGGACATCAGTACCAGGCGATCCTGCCGATCCAGGTGGCCATCGACCACGCGAACGTAGGCAATGACGCCCTTGTAGGGATCGTAGTGGGAGTCAAAGATCAGCGCCCTGAGGGGGCATTGCGGCACGCCCTCTGGGGGCGGAATGCGGTCGACCACCGCCTGCAATACCTCATCCGCACCCGTACCCTCCTTGGCCGAGGTATAGAGCGCATCGTCGGCAGAGATGGCCAGCAGGTCTTCGACTTCCTGGGCTACATCCAGCGGCCTGGCCGAGCCGAGGTCGATCTTGTTGATGATGGGTACGATGGTCAGGTCGGCATCAACGGCCAAGTACAGATTGGCCAGCGTCTGGGCCTGCACCCCCTGGCTGGCGTCCACTACCAGCAAGGCACCCTCGCATGCAGCCAGAGCGCGGCTTACTTCGTAGGTAAAGTCCACGTGGCCGGGTGTGTCGATCAGATTCAGCTCATATTCCTGCCCATCGCCCCCCACGTACGCAAGCCGCACAGCCGAGGCCTTGATGGTGACGCCCTTTTCGCGCTCCAGGTCCATCGTGTCCAGAACCTGGTCCATCATTTCGCGCTCGCTGAGGGTGCCGGTGCGCTCCAACAAGCGATCGGCCAGCGTGCTCTTGCCATGATCGATATGGGCGATGATGCAGAAATTACGAATGTACTTCTGGTCCATACTCACTTGAAAGGGGGCACAGTAGGCAATGGAAAGGTTGAATCGCTTTCAGAATCGACCATCAAGCGTACCCCGGCTCTTGGTGGCCAGCAGGCTGACGGAGAAGGGCACGATTCTCGTTTGCAGTGGCGCGCCGACCAAAGGTCGGACTCGGTCGCTTTTTGGACGGCTGAAGCCGTCACTATGAACCCTCTCCGACAAGCTGCTACGGCAATCCGACAGCATCCTTAACCTCGCCCAGCACCTGGCTGGCGATATCACCGGCCCGACGGGCGCCATCGGCCAGCACGTCCCAGACGTAGTCTGGATCGGCCTCCAACTGGGCCCTGCGCTCGCGGAAGGGAGCAAAGTAGTCGGTCAGATTCTGGGCAAACTTTTTCTTGCAGTCTACACAGCCGATGGCCGCCGAGCGGCAATCTGCCTCGATCTGGTCCACCTCGCCGGCCGAGAAGAAGCCATGGAGGGTGAATACGTTGCAGACCTCGGGATGGCCCGGATCTGTGCGGTAGCGCCGGGCCGGGTCGGTGACCATGCTCCGCACCCGTTGCCAGATCTCGTCTGGCTGGGCAGCGATCTCGATGTGATTGTTCAGCGACTTGCTCATCTTGCTGGCGCCGTCCAGACCGAGCACCTTGGTGAATTCCGTGTGCTTGGCCTGGGGCTCCACCAACACGTCACCAAAGTGGTAATTGAAGCGACGGACGATCTCGCGCGTGAATTCCAGGTGCGGCGCCTGGTCAACACCCACCGGCACGGTATCGGCCTTGTAGAGGACAATGTCCGAGGCCATGAGTACCGGATAGCCGACCAATCCATAGTTGACATTCTCCGGATGCAGGCGCACTTTTTCCTTGAAGGTTGGTAGCCTGGTGAGCCAGCCCAGAGGGGTGACCATCGAGAGAATGGTGTGCAACTCGGTGACCTGAGGTACGTGCGACTGGACAAAAACGATGGTTTCTTCGGGCCGCATCCCGGCCGCCAACCAATCGAGGGTCATCTCTCGGGTCCATTCCTTGAGCTTGTCGGTATCTTCAAGGGTCGTCAGGGCATGGAGGTCCACCACACAGTACACGCACTCGTACTCATCCTGGAGCCCCACGTAGTTTCGAATGGCGCCCAAGTAGTTCCCCAAGTGCTGCCGACCGGTGGGCCGTGCGCCGCTGAATACCCGTCCTTTCTTCTGCATTGCCACTTTGCTCCTTTGCTTCTAGCTCGAGATCGAACCGTGGTACTTGATGGCTCGCCAGGTGTGGGATGCTTTTGCAGGCAGAGCCAAGAAGCCGCTCGCATTATACTGCAAAAGCCAATAGGCAGCAAGCCTATGCCTGCGGGCCGTCCACGGCCCGTGGCCGTCCTCGGCCCGCGGCCACGCCGGCCCGCGGACACCCGGGCCGGTTACCCATCACAGCAGTCCTTTGACGTACCCCCCGTCGACGGGGATCGTCGCGCCGGTGATGTATCCGGCCCGTTCGGAGGCCAGGAAGGCCACGAGGGCTGCCAGCTCCTCCGGTTCGCCCATCCGCTGTATTGGGAAGCTGGCCGTGGTGTCGGCGAGGACCTCGTCCACGGTCTTGTTCTGCTCGGCAGCCTGTGCCTGGGCCAACTCCAATACCCGATCGGTACGGGTATAGCCGGGCGCGACGTTGTTTATGGTGATCCCAGCAGCAGCCACCTGGGCTGACAGAGTCTTGGCCAGTCCGACCACGCCGGGCCGGTAAACGTTTGAGAGCAACAGGTTGTCAATGGGCTGTTTGACTGACACCGAGGTGATGTTGATGATGCGTCCCCACTGGCGGGCGCGCATGGCAGGCAGGACGGCACGGATCAGGCGTACGGCGCTCATCAAGGTGAGCTGATGCATCGCCAACCAGGCATCGTCATCAAAATCGTCAAAGCGGCCAGCTGGGGGGCCGCCGTTGTTGCTGACCAAGATATCAATGCGACCGAAGCGCCGCTGCGCTTCAGCGGCAAGGTGCTGGATCTGTGCATCGTCCCTCAGGTCGGCCGTGATGGGCAGCACTTGTGCACCTGTTTCCTGGCCGATCTCAGCGGCAGTTGCCTCGAGCTGTGAACGGCCTCGGGCACAGATCACAACAGTGGCGCCTTCGAGGGCCAATTCTGTGGCACAGGCCTTGCCCAGGCCACGGCTGGATGCAGCGACGATGGCCACTCGTTCCTTCAGTCCCAGATCCATCTTGTTCTCCTCTCATGTCTAGGTCTCCCAACATCGCCAGACCTCCCGCAGCCCGTTCCGAGCATTGGAGTCGCCGACAACACATACTCAGCGTACACCCTGAGAGATTCGCCTCAAGCCGCGGGCTGGCCCGGAATACCGGCTGGTTCCACTGAGGCTGGCTGAAGAAGTATAACACAAGCAAGGGTGTCGGGCAAAGGCAGCGGTCCCAGCGTCAGAATCTGCATTGACAGTTAGCCAGGGCTATGCTAGAATGCTTGTACTTGGCAATTGGATGAGTTCTGGCGTGCTAAGGCACGATCGATCCAGCGACTAGCACAACTGTGGGCAAGTCGCCCCGTGGTTTCTCGCTCAAAGGGGATCGCCAGATCCCGTGAAAGGGTATGTTCTGACCTGGAATGCCGGGGATCTGGCGATCCCTGGCGAGCGATAACCACCTGGGGATTTGCGCCTCCGTGTACTGGCTCCGGACGGAGAGTGAAAAAGTGACCAGTGAGCGGCCTACCCCGACAATTGAAGATTACCTGGGCGTCATGTATACCCTGGAGCGGGACGGTGAACCGGTCATCGGCGCGCGGCTGGCCGGATGGCTCGAGGTTTCCCCGCCTACGGTAACGGCTACCGTCAAGCGGATGATCCGCGATGGCTGGGTGGTCATGGATGACAGCAAGGAGATTCACCTGACCTCCGTCGGGCGCCAAGCCGCGCAATCCCTGTTGCGCCGCCACATGCTGGCCGAGCTTCTCCTGGCCAGAATTCTGGATGTACCCTGGTCGCAAGTCCACCAGGAAGCCGACGCCATGGAGCACACGATCTCTCCCGAGACTGTGGAAAGGCTGGCGGCCAAGCTCGACCATCCAGAAACCTGTCCCCACGGAAACCCCCTTCCCGGCTACGAGGACAAGCTGGCCGGGCTCTTTCCCCTTACCGAAGCCCAGGCCGGCCAGCGATTGGTGATCCGCAGGGTGCACGAGTCTGCCGAAGAACAGCCCGAGTTGATGGCCTATCTGGAGCAGCATGGTCTCCTGCCGGGCGCTGAGGTCACGGTCCGGCAGATCATGTCCTTCAACGAGACGATCACGCTTGAGTGTACAGGGCAACCTGTTGTCCTCGGCCTGGCCCCGGCGGCTTTGGTCTACGTCCGCGAAGAATAGGGGCAGGGTCATTTTCTGCCCCTTGTGGTGCAAGTGTGTCCGGTCTGCGCCCGATCCTGATCTTTGATCTGTGTGTGATCCTCCCCCGAACTGATGAGTTACTCTGACACTCTGACACTCTGCCGTCGTGCCCCTTGTGATTTTCGGGAAACAATACTCGACTCCACTGCAAAAAGGTCAGTGGCGTAGAGTATATTGTGTGTGCGCTTCGCGCACACACAATATACTCTACCTTTTTGCCCTTTTTGCAGGGCATTCAATACTCAAGTCTCTCAGCAGGGGCGCCGGGAATACGATACGACTCCGATTTCTCCGCACAGTCTTTTTCCCAGAAACGGATATGGAGTGAATTGCAGGAAGTCGTGGTGCGGGGTGCGGTCCGACCGGAGTCGGGGTGCGTCATGCGTGGTACGTGTTAATGGCGGTTATTCAGGAGTCGTCTAGAGTGTGGGCCACTTGGCGGCCAGCAATGCCTCCAGTTGGGCTTGCTGTTCTGCTTGAGCGGGATCCTCGTCAAGGGGCGTGCAGTGCGCCAACTCAACCTGATCTGCTGCCAGCTTGAGGGCAAAGGCAAAGCAGGTCTCCTGGCCGCAGACCTTGCAGTTGGTCTGGGGGAGCAGGCGGTAGAGCTCGAGGGGCTGCCGGCGCTCGTGCTGAGTGACGTCGGGCTCGATCTCGTCGCGTCTCTCCCAGGTCTGGTTGACCAGGTCGACCAGGGAGGCGATAACCTCCTGCGCCTGTTCGCGGCTCTCCATGTCGTCGGCAGCGATGCGGTCGGGCCAGAAGCCGATGTTGTGGCCCTCGTGCCGCCAGGCGAGTGACTGCCTGCCGGGCGAATAGATGCCCCGGCTCAGGGTGGCATTTAGGTAGGGCAGGACCTGGCGGATATCCACGTCCAGATGGGCAATGGCCTCGTACTCGAAATGGTCGGCGCTGTGGGTGGTGACTGCGATCTCTAGTTCGTAGGTCTCGATAAGCATTTAGATCAACCCCAATTCGCGGGCACGCAGGGCGGCCTGGGTACGGTCGCGTGCCCCCAGTTTCTGCAAGATGGTGGTCACATAGTTTTTGACTGTTCCCTGGGCCAGGCTCAGCCGGTCGGCAATCTCACGATTGCTGAGGCCCTGGGCCAGCAACTTTAGGATCTCCCGCTCGCGGTCTGAGAGAGGCTCAGGCAGGCCGGTATCGGAGACCCGGGCTGGCGGGGCCATGCGGGCGAATTCGGCTACCACCTTGCGCGCTACCGAGGGCTCGATGAGAGCGCCGCCAGCGGCGACGGTGCGCACCGCCTCGGCCAGATCGTGACCGGAGACATCCTTGAGCAGGTAACCCCGCGCGCCGGCGCGTAAACCTTCAAAAACGTACTCGTCGTCGTCAAAGGTGGTCAGGATGATGATTCGGGCCTCGGGCCAGCGCTCGCGCAGCCGCCAGGTGGCCTCTACGCCATCCATGCCCGGCATGCGCACATCCATGAGCACGACGTCCGGCTGGAGGTCGGCATAGGCCTCCAGGGCTGCATGGCCGTCAGCGGCCTCGCCGACAATGTCCAGGCCGGATTCCAGTTCCAACAGGATGCGCAGGCCCTCGCGCATCAGCCTCTGGTCGTCTACCAACAGAACACGGATGCAATCAGACATTGTCCGCCCCCACTGGACCTTGCGCTCCGGCGGTCTCGGCCGGAGGCACGGGCCGGGCCCGATCGCCTGACGCCAACCGGCCTACCTGCCCGGTCTGCGCAAGTGGCAACCGGAAAGAAAGCTGCGTGCCACCGCCCGGCCTGGGCTCGAGGTAGAGATCCCCCCCCAGTTGGTGAGCCCGCTCCCGGAGGCCGCGCAGACCAAAACCATCCTGGTCACCGGTGAGGGACAGGCCCTGGCCGTCATCGCTGACCAGGAGGGTGACGGCGTCGTCGTGAACCGTCAGCACCAGCCAGACCTGTTCGGCCGCGGTGTGTTTCTGGACGTTGGTCAGGGACTCCTGGGCCGCCCGGTAAAGGGCGAGGCGATGGGTATCGGGCAGGTCGGGCATCTCGTCCGGGAGCAGGCTGTGGACGGTGAGCCCTGTGGCCTGTTCATAGTAGGCTATCAGCCGGGTTAGTGAGCTGCGCAGGTGGAGATCGGCCTCGACGGGTGCCCGAAGCGTAGCCACGGTGCTCCTCAGCTCGCCCAATGCCTCGCGGACCTGGCCACGAACGGTCCCGATTATGCTGGCCGCGCGCTCGGGGTCCTGGGCACAAAGGCGCTGTGCCCCTTCCAGTTGCACCGAGGCCACGGTCAGCCGGTGGCCAATGGTATCGTGCATCTCGCGAGACAGGCGGTTGCGCTCCTCGACCACGGTCAGTTCCTCGACGCGGAGAGCATATTCCTGCAACTGCTCGTGGGCTTCTCGCAGCTCCTGGAGCAGGGCGTCGCTCTTGCGGCGGGCGGCGTCGACACGACGCATCGTAGCGGCAAAAGCGCCAAAGAAGATGTTGATCCCGGCATAGACAAAGCCCGCATAGAGGGCCTCCTCCAGGCCAAAGTCGAG
>JASFHU010000033.1:0-14578 GCA_050123055.1 Anaerolineae bacterium | reverse complement strand
CCGGCCTTCCAGCGACTCGACCGCCGATTGCATGCTGCCCGTCGGCACGCCGGCCATGAAAAAGGGAAAGTGGTCGGAATGTGCCGAGGTCCGCTGGCCGACTGCAAAGGACAACGCCATCTCGTCGCGCCAGCGCTCGACGAGCGGCTGCAGAGCGGGCCACTCGTTGAGGACAATGTCCCGATTGTTGGTCTTGGCGCCGGCGCTGTCCATGTTCAGGTAAAAGCGGATCTGGTCCAGCTCGTCCGAGTGGGCGGCGGCATAGGCCCGCGAGCCCAGCAGGCCGATCTCTTCGATACCCCACAGCACAAAACGCACGCTGCGTGGCAGGTTCGAGGCGTACTTGGCCAGCAAGCGGGCAGCTTCCAGCACCGACACAGCGCCCGAGGCCGGATCTCCGGCTCCCTGGGAAATGTCGTGCCCATCGTAATGGCTGCCCATCATGACGATCTCGCTTGGCGTTTCCACACCCGGAAGGTCGCCGACGACGTTCCAGGATGTCATGGGCCGGCACCGGTCGGTCGAGGTCATGCGGATCTTGATCTCTCCTTCCCGCTTGACCAGCCGCTGGATGTAGGCGCCATCCTCGTAGCAGACGGAGAATCCGGGGATCAGTCCTTCCTGGCTGCGGTGACCAACGCCGCCCGTCGCCGGTCCATAGCCGGGGTAGTGGTTGACAAACACAAAGCCGCTGGCTCCGGCCAGCAGGCTGCGGCCATACTTTTCGCTGCGGTGGATGCGCCGCTTAGAGCCGCCGGGGGCGACATCACTGCTGGTCAGCACGATCTTGCCCTTGATCTCGTCCGCCCGTCGCTCGAAATCCTCGGGGGCGCCGTCACCCATGTCGACGATGGTGCCTTTGAGATTGGCCGGGGGTGAGTGGGGCAGGCTGATGCACGGGATCGTTCTTTGGACTGGGCTGACGATCTCCAGCCTAGCCTCCCCCCGGATCCAACCGGTGTACTCGACCGGCTCCAGGTGGACGTCCTGCAGACCATAGGCCTCCATTTTGGTACCAAAGAATCCGGCTGCCTGGCGCTCGCCCTCTGTGCCGCCAAAGCGCGAGCCGAACTGATCGCAAAGGGTGAGCAGGTTGTCCATTGGCTCGGTGCCGGTGTAGCAATCGCCGACGATCTGCCGGTCCAGGGTTCGGAATGGGTTCTTGTGGATCATGATGCCTCCTCGTATGGTCGTCCAGGCTTCAGGAAGGTCGTCTTTCTCACGCCCGCTAGTGTACCACAGGAAGGGGTGAACAGCAAGCTCCAACGGGGGTTGCCTTTTTTCCTGTTTCGGGTATAATGAAATCTATAGGGTGGTTCTTCCTTTCCCCTGTTCCAGTCACGTGAGGTGCATTGTGTCAGAGCTAGAGTTACCCGCTTGCCCCATCTGTCACGCCGAGAATAGCCTGTTTCGTAGCTTAATGGAGAAACAAGGCGGCACATACGCTGGGTATGTATGCCAGGAATGCGAGTCGATCCTGGTGCGGGAAGGCGATGATCGATGGGTCTACTTGACCGTGGGGCGCAAGGACAAAGAGTATCTGCTCAACGAGCCCTTGACGTCTGAAGATCTGTGGGCATTGCTGTCCCCGACCGGGGCAACTGTGGCTTCAGTCCCGGGAGATGAGACACAGTTGGTGGCGGAGCAGGCTGGCCGGTCCAACGGCCTAAGGCGGCTCCTGCCGTGGCTGCTAGGCGTCTGCCTGGTCGGCTTTTTGGGGCTGTTGGTCGTCGGAGTCTTTGGAGCCCTCGACCGCTCGTTAGTCTTTGTAAAAGCCACCCCTACCTCCGCTTTCCCGGCCGGGACCGAGATCAAGCTGGTTGGGCCGGATGGCAAATCGGTGACTGTCTGGCAGGTGGGTGGCAACTGCGAGGTACGAAACGCCTTCGGGCAGGTTCCACCCGCGTCCGATGCCCGCATCTTGGAAGATGGGTGTTACAACCGTGAGAGTCAAACATACTACCACCGGATAGCGCTGGTCAACGAATCAACCGGCTGGGTGGAGGCTGGCGATATTGTGCCCGCCACCGAGTATACACCCCCGGCACCTACCGAGACACCCGAGCCCACGGGCACACCACGACCCACACCCACGTTGCCGCCTACACCGACTCCGACACCGGCTCCTTTGCCCCAGGGCAGCCCGATAACGGCTGGAAATTGGCGGGTACGAGTGGATAGGGTAGAGATCGCCGAATCTCTGTCTCCTCCCTCCGGGGACAGGACGACGACAGCTGAGGGGCGTTTTGCGCTCGTCTTTCTGACAGCGACAAACCAGGGGCGCGGCTCCGAAACGTTGCACGCATCGACCGTTTATGTCGAAGACGCAGAAGGCATCCGCTATCCGAACGACGACCTGGCAAGTGCCTATGCCTCCTCCGCCGGCTGCCTCGACTTTGCGCTAGATGTGGAGCCGGGTGGGAGCACCTGCATCGTGGCGGTCTTTGACATCTCGGAGCAGAGCAGCTTCTACGTGCTCAGCCTGTTCGGAGCCGATGAACGGATACTCCTGGAGGTGCCCTAGAGGCCAGACCCTTGGTCCGCAGCCGGGCAAAGCATTCTCCGCCGGCGAGGAACTGAAGGGCCAGATACCAGGTGCCCGGCCACACAGGTGCGTGGCCGGGTGCTTGTGTTCCAAGACTACTGGCTGTTGCGGAGGAGGAACGGCAGGTAGATCCAGTGCCTTGGAGGTGGTGGCGACAGGGGCGATGTCACCTGGATACCCACGGACTCGCTGGGGATACCATTCACAAACATCGTCACCAGTGCTGGACCCGGCAGAAAGCCCGTTACAGGCACGGACGCGAACACCGTGTCAGAGAAGGGCATGGTAGGATTCGGGAGCAGCCAGTGCACCTGCTCGTTGTCGAGCCGTCGTAGCAGCAGGAGGGGATAGTTAGTGGCCGACTGTTCGCTGTTGCCGCCCGCGGCCTCCGAGAGGCCCCGGAAGCCGCTCCCGTTGGCTGCGAGGGGGGTGCCCAGCTTGAGCGGGCTTGTTGCCCTTCGCAACAATGGCCGCCATGCCGCCCGGAAGCCCAGTCCCTGGTCGTACAGTTCGGCGCTGCTGCTGACGGCCAACACCTGGCCATTGGGCAACAGCGATGCGGCGAAGCGCTGGCGGGGGACAGCCAGCCCCCCGGTGAGGGTCCATCTCCCCAGGGCCGGGTCGTACACCTCGGCGCTGGTCAGGGTGCGGCCAGCGGCAATGCCACCGGCGACCAACACCTTGCCACCGGGCAACAGGACCGCCACGTGGTTGGCACGGGCAACGTTGAGCGAGCCGGTTCTGCTCCAGGCCCCAGAGGCCGGATCGTAGATCTCGGCGCCGTCTAGGGCCCCCAGGCCATCCCGTCCCCCGGCCACCAACACTCGACCATCGGGCAGCAAGCTCGCCGAGTGCTCGGATCGCGGGACGCGCAATAGGCCACCGCTGCTCCAGGTGCCGCTGGCCGGGTCATAGATCTCGGCGTCTCCGACCTGGGCGCTCTGGTTCACGCCAGCCACGACCAGCACGGTACCGTCGGGCAACAGCGTGGCCGTGTGGTCGGCGCGAGGGGTATCGAGCGCGGCGGTGGGCTCCCAGGCGCCGGTGGCCGGGTCATAGACCTCAGCGCTGGCCAGATCGTGGCTGCTACCCCATCCCCCGGCAACCAGCACGCGGCCGTCGGGCAGCAGCGTAGCCGCATGGCGGTAGCGGCCGGTGCCCATCGCCCCAGCATTACCCCAAGCCCCGAGCGCTGGGTCATACATCTCTGTGCTGGTAAGGACTCTGCTATTCCACAAGCCCTCCCCCCCCGCGGCGAGAACTCTGCCGTCCGGCAGCAGCGTTGCTGTATGATTGGATCGGGTACTATCAAGTGCCCCGGTGGGATTCCAGGTCGCCAGCGCCGGATCGTAGAGCTCGGCGCTATCAAGGTGGCCTCCAGCCCCAAGGCCGCCCGCCACCAGAACCTGGCCGTCAGCTAGCAGCGTCGCCGTGTGCAGGATGCGGCCAGTCGCCGGAGCGCCGGTGATGGCCCAGCTTCCCACGGCGGGGTCGTACACCTCCGTGCTGGCAAGCTGGCCATCCAGGCCAGCACCCCCTACGACGAGGACGCGCCCGTCAGTCATCAACGTCGTCGTGTGCCCATCGCGTGCGGCGGTTAGCGACCCGGCAGCACGCCACTCACCCGCCACCGGGTCGTATGCTTCGGCCTTGGCGCGGAAGCCGTTCCTGCTCCAACCGCCAACCATCAGGACCGTTCCATCGGGCAGCAGCGTGGCTGTGTGACTGGCGCGGGTGTTGTCGAGCGACCCAGCAGAGCTCCAGACTCCGCTGGCAGGATCGTATAGCTCAGCCGTACCCACTTCGCTACTATGATCCCACCCCCCGGCGACGAGCACGCGGCCATCACGCAGCAGGGTGGCCGTATGACTGAAGTGGCCGCCGCCTAGAGAACCCGTGGTGGTCCACACGCCGCTGACAGGGTCGTACACCTCGGTGCTGGTGAGCCAGCCCATGACGTCAAGGCCACCCGCGACCAGCACCTGGCCATCGGGCAGCAGCGTCGCCGTGTGCCAGGCGCGGCCATAGTTCAAGGCCCCGGTGGCGCTCCAGGTGCCCGTCGCCGGATCGTACAGCTCGGCGATGCCAAAGTATTCCCTATTGCCTACCACCAGAACCCGGCCGTCGAGCAGCAACGTGGCAGTGTGCCCGTCATGGGGAATGCTCATCTCCCCTGTCTGGCTCCAGATGCCGGTAAGCGGATCATACACCTCAGCGCTGGGGAGTGGCCCGCCGCCACAACGCACACCGCCCGCCACCAGCACGCGCCCGTCGAGGAGAAGCGTCGCGCTGTGACCCTGGCGTCCCGTGTGCAGGGCCTCAGTGGCCGCCCAAGCGCCGGTGACGGGATCGTACACCTCGGCGCTGGCGAGACAGTCGGTGGCCTCGCTCCATCCTCCAGCCACCAGCACCCGGCCATCTTGCAGCAGCGTCGCCGTATGATCGGTGCGAGTGGTGATCAGCCTCCCTGCAACGCTCCAGCCGGGTAAAACAGGTAGGTACAGCTCTGCACTCTCGAGGCTGCCATCCCCATAGCTGCTGCCCCCCACCGCGAGCACGCTTCCATCTTGCAGCAGCGTCAGCGTGTGATGGGCGCGAGCGGTTTCGAGCGAGGTCGTTGGGCTCCACGTTTCGGTCGCCGAATCATAGATCTCAGCGCTGTAGAGAAAGACATCGATCTCGTTGTAACCCCCGGCCACCAGCACCCTACCGTCGGCCAACTGGACCGCCATGTGCCAGGAGCGAGGTGTGGTCATCTCTCCAGCCGGGCTCCATGCTCCGCTGTCCGGATCATAGACCTCAGCGCTGGCGAGGATGTCGTAGCCGTCGTAGCCTCCCGTCACCAGCACCCGTCCGTCGGGCAGTAGTGTCGCGTCATGATCTCCGCGCTCAGTGCTCAGCGGGTTGCTCGTGGTCCAGGACTCCGCGGCTGGATTGTACACCTCGGCGCTGGCCAAATAGCCGGTACTACCAGAGCCCCCGATCACGAGCACTGTGCCGTCTCGCAGTTCCGTCGCGGTGTGATACCGGCGTGCGGTGGTCAGGGAATCGGTGGGGCTCCATGTGCCGCTCACCGGGTCGTATAGCTCGGCGCTGGTTAGGTAAGAATCCATCTCGTTGAAACCTCCGGCCACCAGCACGCGGCCATCCCAGAGCAGCGTCGCCGTGTGACCATAGCGAGGATCGTTGAGCGCACCGGTGGTGCTCCACGTCCCCGTAGCCGGGTCATACAGCTCTGCACTGCCGATGTCGGCGGTGTTCGAGTAGCCCCCGGCCACCAGCACCCGGCCGTCGTGGAGCACAGTCGCGGTGTGCAGCCGACGTGCCACGTTCATGGTACCGGTATTGCTCCAGGTGCCGGTTGCGAGATCGTATAGTTCGGCTGTGTCGAGATTACCGGTCACGTCGTGATAGCCACCCACCACCAGCACCCTTCCGTCGAGTAGCTGGCTGGTGGTATGGAGGGAACGAGCCGTACCCAGAGAGCCGCTGGTGTGCCAGGCGCTCCTTTCGGCCTCGAACACCTCGGCGCTGGCCAGACGACCGTTTGCACTCCCATCCCACCCTCCGGCGACCAACACGTTGCCGTCTGGCAACGCCGTCGCCGTGTGCCAGGTACGGGCGGTGTCCAACGGCTCGACTTCGATCCATCCATGCGTCGCCAGGTCGTACAGCTCTGCAGTGGGGAGCGCAACACCGCTTTCGTACCCCCCGGCTACCAGCACCTGACCGGCAGGTAGAAGGGGGGCGGTGTGCTGCAGACGTGCCTGATTGAGGTCGCCCGTGTCGCTCCAGAATCCCGTACCAGGGTCGTACAACTCGGAGCTGGCGAGGGCAGTTGCGGAGCTATCCGCGCCCCCTGTCACCAGGACGTGGCCGTCGGGCAGCGCTGTAGCTGTGTGAAACGCGCGTCCTGCGCTCAGCGCGCCGGTGGTCGCCCAGGTTCCTGTGTCTGGGTCATACACCTCCGCACTGGTGAGCGCCAGGGTGGGGCTGGCCAACCCTCCCGCTACGAGCACTCTGCCGTCAGGCAGCAGCGTCGCTGTATGGAAGGTGCGCGCGACGTCGAGTGCGCCGGTGGGGGTCCAGTCACCCGTAGCTGTGTCGTATAGCTCGGCGCTGTCAAGCGGGGCGCCCATATCCCCGCCACCCACCACTAGAACCTTGCCGTCGGGCAGCAGCGTCGCCGTGTGAAAGCCACGGGCGGTGCCGAGGGAGTCGGTGGCGGTCCATGCCCCTGTAGCTGGATCGTACAGCTCGGTGCTGGTGATGTAGCCGCCGCTGTCGACGTTCCAACCACCTGTCGCCAGTACTCTTCCATCGGGCAGCAGTGTGGCTGTGTGCCTGGAGCGGGAGGTGTTTAGCTCGCCCGTGTCGCTCCAGGTGCCTGCAAGCGGGTCGTGCAACTCGGTACTGGTCAGGGTACCGCTGGCGCTGTTGTATCCCCCTGCGACCAAAACCTGTCCATGAGTCAGCAGTGTCGCGGTGTGCTGGTCACGGGGAGTGTTCAAAGGATCGGTGGGCAGCCAGGTGTTGGGGGCAGCCTGGGCTACCTGTGGTGGTGTAACAGTGGGAAGCAACACCGCTAGCAGGGTTGCGGCGAGCAGCGGGCGCAGCATTGCTGGCATCGATAGGCTGAATGGCATCCGCATGAGGCACACTCCTTGCGACTCTGATAGGCTGCCACGGGACTGCAAACCTTCAGACAAAAACAGCCGATGCGCAGGCGCTCAGAGAACGCGATGCATCGGCTATTGTGTGGCTACCCTGTGCGGCTACGATGGTTCAGCAACTCACCGCGGCCCCCGCGCCTACCGACGTTGTGCTGCAACGAGGACTGCTACCAGTATACCATCTAGGCAATGGGTTGTCAATCAGAGCAAGCTATTTTTACGGTCTGTTCGTGACAGCGCTGTAGGCGTTGACCTGCCCGTGGCCATAGAACGAATTGTACCCCTTGCCGCCCTGGCATGTGGCCAGGTATCTTCCAGACTCGCCCGGGTCGAAAGGATTCGGGGGACAGGGCACCGGGTCTGCCGTTCCGGTGATCATGGCTTGCACCGATCCGGGTGGCATCTTGCCGTATTGGCTGACGATCAGCGCCGCCACGCCCGCCGCGTGGGGTGAAGCCATCGAGGTACCCTGTGCCCAGACGTACCCGCCACCCCTCCAGGTAGAGAGCACGCGCCCGTTTGATATCGGCGCGGGTGGGACCTGGTAGCGACTGTCACCGCCCGGCGCAACGACATCGGTAGCACCGACGCCGTAGCTGGAGTAGTAAGACTTCTGCATCGAGAACCCGTTGGAAGAAACGCCAATGACCCCGGGCAGCTCTACCGGCAAGTCCAGGCAGGCATTGGTGCTCCCTTCGTCCTCATGATGGGTGAGATCTGTGTTGGAATTTCCGGTCGACGAAACGACGATGACACCGCGGGACTGGGCATAACGGACGGCGCGCTGGATAGCCTTCCAGATGGCGCGCTGCTCCGAATCGTTGCGACAGTTGAGCTCATAGGGATCGACATAGTAGCTGTTGTTGGTCACGTCCATCTGGTGCTCTGCCGCCCACATGAACGAACAGACGATCGACTCTGGCCAGCAATAGCCGTCGTCGCCACATCCCTTGATGGCGGCAATCGTGACCTCCGGCGCCACGCCGATGATCCCGGTTCCATTGGCCGCGGCGGCGATGGTGCCGGCAGTATGGGTGCCGTGCCCGTAACTATCCGCCCATGCAGCCGGATCCTGGTTCGGAACGCCGCCAATGCACGAAACGCTCTTGGAAAAGTCGAGGTTGGGGGACAAGTCAGGATGGGTCTGGTCAATGCCGGTGTCGATGTCACCGACGACCACCGCCGGGTTGCCACCTGTAATGGAATGAGCCTCAGGCACATGGATCTGGGCCATGTCCCACTGCAGGTAGGACAGGTCGTCACCCCAAGCTGACTGGTATGACACAGAGTCGAGCGCCTCGATCTCTAGATCGAGCTTGACGCCAAAGTTGGCCGTGGACGCCACACCCTCGACCCCCTTGCGCCCCAACATATTGTCACGAAAGCCGGCGCTGCTAGAGCGAGCAATGACCACGCCGATCTGATCGTAGCTGTAGACCAGTTCCCCACCCGCCCTGGCAACGTCTTGTGCTGCCCCTTCCCCAAAGCCCCGCTTACCGTAAAGCACGATGTAGGTCTCTGCGGTGCCCTCAGTGGAAGGCGCCACGGGAGCGGCGAGAAAGGCCAGCAGGCCCGCGGCAATGCCAAGCACCATGGTAATCCGAAGAACAGACTTTGTCATTGTCCTCCCTCCATCTGAAGCTGTGGTTTACAGGTCCTCAAGTCCGATGGGCATCACGTCCTATCTCCGGGGGGACGTGAAGACTGGGTTGTTGCTGTACCCCTCTCCATTGTACCATATCTTGTCAAGCGGCAGGCTTGTCCAACTTCTATCTGATGCCTCTGTAGGGCAAGTTACGTCAAGTCTGGAGCTGTTTTGGCCACAGGCCGGGCAGACTTGCGCCCGGCGCCGCTTTGATTTGACAGGTCGTTTATGGGGCATAGTACAAAAAGGGGATTGCCAGGCCAACAGACAGGGAGTATAATGGCACCATTATCCCCGGACTTCTGTATGTTCTGGGAGCGGTGAAGGAGAGTGTCTGCATGAGGGTATTGTTTGTTGGTGGCACCGGGGTCATTAGCTCGGCCTGCTCGCGCCTGGCCGTGAGCCGCGGCATCGACCTCTATCTTCTCAATCGAGGCCAAACGGCGCGCCCCATCCCCGAGGGGGCACAGGTTCTGTGTGGTGATATTCGCGATCGAGCTTCCGTGGAACGCGCCTTGGGAGATGCTACCTTTGACGTCGTCGTCAACTGGATCAACTTCACACCAGAGCATGTCGAGGCCGACCTTGAGATCTTTCGGGATCGCACCGGGCAGTACATCTTTATCAGCTCCGCGTCTGCCTACCAGAAACCCCTCTCCAGCTTGCCCATCACCGAATCGACGCCGCTGGACAATCCTTTCTGGGCCTATTCGCGCGCCAAAATCGCCTGCGAAGAACGACTGATGCAGGCCTATCGCGAGAACAAGTTCCCGGTCACCATCGTGCGGCCCTCACACACCTACGACCGGACCAAGGTTCCACTGCTTGGCCACTATACCGATATCGACCGGATGCGGAAAGGGAAAAAGGTGATAGTCCATGGCGATGGGACCTCCCTGTGGGTTCTCACCCATCACGAGGACTTTGCCAAGGGCTTTGTGGGCCTGCTGGGCAACCGTCGCGCGGTTGGCCATGCCTTCCACATCACCTCCGACGAGCTGTTGACCTGGAATCAGATCTACACCATCCTGGCCCACGCTGCGGGCGTCGAACCACGGATTGTGCACGTGCCGTCAGATCTGATAGCCGCCTTTGATGCCGAGGTAGGAGCGGGCCTCCTCGGCGACAAGGCCCATAGCGTGATCTTTGACAATCATAAGATCAAGCGTCTGATTCCCGACTTTGCAGCGACCATTCCCTTCTCGCAGGGCGCCGAGGAGATTTTGGCCTGGTTCGACGCCGATCCTGCCCGCCAGGTGGTGGATGAGCAGGTAAACCATCTGATCGACAGAATCATCGCTTCGTATAATGCGGTCTCTGCATACGGCAGTTTCAAGTAGAGCAAAGGGAGGCTAATCTGGTATGAAGATCGGTTCTGACCGTAGCCTCAATGTTGGGTGCAGTCAACGACTGACGATCGCATCCTCGATAGCCTGTATTGCGGCGCTGTTCGTCTCGATGCTGGGCCTGGCCAGATCTCTCTTCGACGTGACATGGACCCTGGGTGATTTAGGGGCAGATCGGGTCTGCCTGCAAATTGGGAGTGCAGACTCGGACCAGATCTGCCTGGAGGTCGGCCAGGAGGAACCCGATACGCCATTTTCCATGAGGGTCAGAGCAGCGCCGCCTTTGACCAGCCAGTCGCCGCACCCGGCGACCTTGGCGGATCCAACCATCACGCCCACACCCCCGGCGCCTACACCTGTTCCATCTGCCACAATCACGGCGACCATGCAGATCACCGCTGCGGTGGTCCCGTCAACCACTACAGAGCACCCCTTCCAGCCGCCCGTCCTGCTGAGTCCCGAGCCAGAGGCCCAACTGCAAGGTGAGATCCATTTCCAGTGGCAAAGGGATGGCGAATCACTGCCCGAGGGCCTGGTCTTCGATCTATTGATCTGGTCAGAGGCAGAACACCAGGAGCATCAGGGCGCGGGGGCGCTTGGCGTTGTCGAGACGGACCCGTCACTGGAGCGCGACATCGACCTGGACTATGTACAAACCATCATGGACCACGGGGAGGGCACCTACTACTGGACGGTCATCGTAGTTCAAAAGGAGCCCTACGACCGTGTGGGCGTGTGGGGCGAGAATAGGCCTTTCACCTACGTGGCGGCGGGTACAGAGCCGGAGCCACCTCCGACTACAGAGCCAGAGCCACCCGCGGATGCAGAGTCGGAGTCACCGGCAGACACAGAGTCGGAGCCACCAGCAGACACAGAGTCCGAGCCACCAGCGGACTCGCCAACTCCGAGTCCCTAAAGGCACGACGTTCCCATCGTGCGGCATGGGGATCGCCGCAGCCATGGATTGGCAGCATAAGGGCACACTTGCCTGCTCGGTCCAAGGTTGCGGTGTCCTTCAGCCACGTCCAAGGGCGCTGCGTGCCTGGGGATAGACCAGCGTGACCAGTAGCCACTCCGAGAATAGCGCCACTGCGGCGGCCCCAAGGTAGCTCCACCTGGGGATGACGATCAGGTTCAGTACAACGTTCACCAGGCCCACGACCAGCATAGCGATGGTCACTCGGCGTTGTCTTCCTAATGCATAGAGCACGTGTCCGCTCAGCAGGTAGAGGAACATGGCTGGAACGGCACAGATCAACAGCCGGAAAGGGAGCACGGCGGGAGTATAACTGCCGGTCCCGCCATAGACCAGGGGGACAAGCGCTCCCGCAGCCAGCAGCCCTGCCACAGCCAGCAGGAGACCCCCACCGAGCATGGCCCAAGAAGCGGTGCGGAACAGATCGCGCAGCCTTCGTCTCCCCTCCTCGGTGCTGGCCAACCTCGACATCTCGGGGAACATGGCCTCCAGCAGGCTGGCGGGCAGCAGGCCAATGGCCTCCCAGAGTTTGTACGCTGCACCATACCATCCGACCGCGAGCTCGTCTTGCCATAGACCGAGCAAGACCAGGTCGAGCCGCGAGTAGACCATCGCAGCCAGCGAGGTCAGGGCGAACGGATAGGATTCAGCCAGGCAGGCACCCCAGGCCGCGGGCGCCCAGTGCCACTCCGGAGTGGCGCGCCAGCGCCAGAGGACCGCGCTGTATAGGACGACACCAACCAGAGTAGCGCCTAGGGTACAGAGCAGCACAGATGTGACACCGAACCCGGCCAGTAGCGCCGGAAAGGACGCTGCCACGGCAAGAAAGCGCATGGTCACGTCGATCAGACCACTCACCTCCATGCGCTGGCGGCCGTTAACAAAGGCCCGAACCGTACCAGTCACCGCCTCGGGCAGCAGCAGGAGGCCTCCCACCGGCAACAACTCTACCGTCGCCTTGGGAAAGGCCGCGACTGCAGCCAGAAGCAACAAGCCAGCCAGGACGACGACGGACAAGCCGAGCTTCAAGGGAAGCACCGTGCCCAATAGTTCGCGCTGGCGTTGGAGGTCTATCTGGCGAGCGGTCTCCCTGGTCAGAAAGATGTTCAAGCCCAGATCACTGGCCGCTCCAGCAAAACCTACCAACGTGAGGACCAGCACATAGCTACCTAGAGCCTCGGCGGACTCGTAGCGGGCCACAAGCGCTACGAGCGCCAGGGAGAGCAACCTGGCCAACACCTGGGCCAGGAACCGGGCCAGGGCATTCTTGCTCACCCGTAGAAAGGAGCGTTCCTCCAGGTTCATCGGGTATCTTCCAGCAGGGTCAGAAAATCGAACCGCTGCAGAAATGCATCTTGGTCCAGGAGCAGTCCTTCCGCACGCCAGATGTAGGCTGTCTTGGTGGCGCCTTGATCCTCGTACACAAGCCGTCGCGGACCTTGAACGCTCTGGAAGGCGTCATCAAGGCGCTCGGTGACCAGTTCCTCTGGCAGGAAGGCTAGGCTGACGATGGTCCACTCCCTCGATTCGGGGATGCCCCAGATGCGGTACTGGCCCCAGGAAGTGTACGCCGGGCGGTGGCTGTAGTACCAGATCTGCGAGGCGATGCTATAGTCCAGGGCAAAGGACGGTTCCGGCCGGGTAGAGAGCTCGGGACCGAGCTGCCGCCAGCCTGTGGCATCCCGTCGGATGTCACGGACGGCACTGCTGGACGGCCAATGCCCTGACCTGGACAGATTGACCACCGTTCCCAGGCCATAGAGCGCTATCGCCCCCAGGAGCACAACCAGGATCCCCACCATCCACCTTTGCCGTCGATTGCGCAGGGTTACAGGCCAGCGCGTCCCGGCCAGGAGCAGCAAGGCAACCAGCCCGCTGCTCAGGTTGCGCGGGCTGTTGGCCGGGCTGAGGACGACGGGCACCAGCAGAAGGAGGGCCACCAGGGTGAGCAGCCGCTCGGCGGGGCGACGGACCAGACCCAGCCCGAGCAAGGCCATGACAAGCAGCGGCCAGGTAAGATAGGCCAGATTGTGGTACGCGGTGCCCGCCAGGCTAACCTCTCCCATGAGACTGGAGCTCGCATGCGACAGTTGCCAGCGAAAGGATGCCCAGCCATGTGCGGCGTTCCAGGCGACAACCGGCACTAGGCCCAATGCCCCGATCAGGGTGGCCAACCAGAAGCGCGGCTCGGTCAGCAGGTGGCGGTGATCCACCAGCACAGCCACGGCCAGGGCGACGGTGTAGAGGTAGGCGCTATACTTGGTGTTGAACAACAGGGCCAGGCTGAGCCCAAAGGCAAGCGCCGTGGCCGGGTGTGGCCGTGGTCGCGCCGATGTCAGGCGCCAGAAAAGGTAGAGGTTGAGCAGCAGGAGGAAAAGCTGGAGCGCGTCGGTGTAGACAAATCGCGAGGTGAGCAGAAATGGGGCGCCTGCCGCCACCGCAGTCGCGGCCAGGAGGCCAGCCCGGCGCGAGATCATCCTCGCCCCTACTGCATAGCATAGGGCAATTGCCCCCGTACCGAGCAACGCATTCAGCCAGCGAACGCCTATCTCGCTCTGGCCCCCAAGGGCCGTGCTCAGCCAGGTCATGAGGGCAACCCCGGCCGGGTGATCGTAGTAGGCCCAATCTAGATGATGGGACCACAGCCAGTAGTAGCTCTCGTCGCCGATGAGGGCCAGTTCGCCCAGCCGCCAGAAACGCAGCGCGAGTCCTAGCAGCAGGACTGTTCCCAGGGGTATCCAACGGCGAAAGGTTCCCGGCTCAGTCATTGTCCGTTCTATCGAGCACGATCCGATACTTGAAGTGACTGGTCGGGGCTTCCACCTCCAGGTCGATCCCCGCCCACGAAAGGACATAAATGCCCACCCAATAGTACTGATTATACCGTTCCCGGCCATAGTACCGTTGGGTCTCGCTGTCCGTTTCGACGCAGAACCGCACCAAGCCATCGCCTGACACAATGCAACCCTTGGGGGCCCTGGTCGGCTGCCACTTGCCGAACTGTTCGCCCTGCACGACGATGCCTGGTTCTTCATAGCGGGTGAAAAAGCCCGCACCCTGTTCATTCATCAGGTAGGCCCGATCCCAACGATCTTGCAGGCCAGAGAGATCCACCTCGACCTCGATCGTCCCCTCGGTGATAGCGGTGTAGCGGACCGTCACTGTTCCGATGGGCGGGACAGGCTCGTACTTGCGCCGCAAAAAGCCCGAGGGTGTGTCCAGGGTGTCCATCTGGTACTCTTTGACCAGACTATCACCGTCTTGCGCGACCTTTGCGGTACGCGAAAGGTAGGCCTGACCATCCACCTCGATCAGGGGTAAGCCAAAGCCAAAACCTTCCTCGATACGCTCCTGGTCGCCGTCCGATCGAGACTCTGGATGTTCGACCACCAG
>JASFHU010000032.1:0-14888 GCA_050123055.1 Anaerolineae bacterium | reverse complement strand
GCAAAAGACAACCGTCCTGCAGTTGCAGGATCAGGTGAGCCAGGGTGAGACGAGGATCGGCGCTCTGACAAGTGAGTTGGCAGAACAGAAAAATGTTGCCGGCCAACTGAAAGTGGCCGTGAGCGAGCGGGATAGCCAGATCGAAGGCCTAAAGACGGATGTCGAGGCGTCCAAAGCCGAGGCCGGACGACTGGGAGCCCAGCTACAGGAGCAAGTATCCAGCGCCGAGCAGTTGCGTGGCCAGGTGGGCCAGGGCCAGGAGACAATCCGTGAACTGGGAGCCCAGCTCGAAGAGCGAAAACAGGTAGCCAGCCAACTCCTATTGACAGTCAGCGAGCGGGATGGGCAGATCGAAGGCCTGAAGGCGGACCTGGCAAAGGCCGAGGAAAGGGGCGTTTCATTCGAAGCCTCGCTTCAAGAACGGGATATCAGCGTGGCAGAGCTGCGGGGCCAGGTGGGTCGTGCAGCGGGCACCATCCGCGACCTGACAGGCAAGCTGGAGAGTCAAAACCTGGCTGTCAGCCGGCTGGAAACGGAACTGAGCGACCAGCATGGTCTGATCGAGGGTTTGAAGAGGGATCTCAATGGGGCCCAGGCTGAGGCCGGACGATTCGCAGCACAGCTAGAAGAGAAGGAGAAAGAGATAGCCGTCCTGCGAGCCGGCCCGCAGGACGGCGCCACGCGCGGAGGTCTGGCGGTGGCGGCCGTATCCCCGGCCACAAAGCGGGACGACCTGAAGCGCATCGAGGGGATCGGCCCCAAGATCTCCGCTCTGCTTCAAGAGGCCGGTATCACCACCTTTGCACAGCTTGCCGTCGCTGAAGTAAGCCGCTTGCAGCAGATCGTGAGGGATGCTCATCTGGAGATGATTGATCCCGGCACCTGGCCCGAGCAGGCCAGGCTGGCAGCAGATGGCCGATGGGATGCACTACAAGTCCTACAGGACGAGCTCAAGGGCGGCAGGCGTGCGTGAGTAGGTTGAAGGTAGCGGAGTATCAATCCGCAAAACCCAAAATACAGGAGGATTCGATGGACGAACTGATCAAGATGGTATCGAGTTCTCATTGGCCCAATTCTCATTGGCCCGATTCCCTATGATCTCTGTTAGCCACTCCGGAACCCGGAATTCCGTCACCACTAGCAACTCTTGCTCCCAATCAGGATAGGGCTTGATGTCCAGAACCGGCGTCCCATCATAAGCATCCAGCCCTCTCACCAAAAGTACGTTCTCTTCCTTTTTGACCAGCTCCACCAGGGTTAAGCCTATCGGATTCGGATGAATCGGTGACCTCGCGGCCAGGATCCCCACGCCCCCAAAGGCTCCTATCCCTGTCGTTCTCAAGTGGCGAACTTTGCTTGACAAACCCTATGGGCCGTAACTCGATCTCTTTGACATCACCACCTTTCATCTCCCCAACTCCCTCTCACTCCTCACTGTTGCGACAGGAATCCGTCGACAACGGCCAAGTACTCGTCCTGGTGAGTCACCGATGTCGAGTGCCCGGCTCCCAAGAACAGGTGCACCTGGCAGCCTGGATAAAGAGACTCCAGCCGCTGGCGCACCTCGGGCGGGGTCGCCGGATCTTTGTCGCCAAAGACCAGCAGCACCTTTCCCGGCCATCCGGACAGGTCCTCAGGAGCAAACGACCGTACAGAATAATCGACCGTCCGCTCAAAGATGCCGATCACGTCCTTCTTTTCGAGGGCGTACCCTATCAGCTCGTCATAGATGGCCAGCAAGAGGGCGGTCTCCTCGCTCCACTCGGGCATCATCGACTGAAAGGCGCGGCGCATCATCCGGCGCACCAACCCCATCGGCATCCAGCGCAACAAGCGGGCAAAGCGGCGTGTCCGCGCGGCCATCTCTGGCTCCGGCGGCAGGGTGTGGGAAAGTATCAGCGAGCGCGTCAACTTGGGCTGGCGCCGCACAAAGACCTGAGCCACAAAGCCGCCGTAGGAACCGCCCATCACGTGCGCCTGGGCTACCCCTTCATGCTGCAAGACGGCGGCGATGCCATCCACCAGGCTGTCCATCGTCATCACCGGCGGGTAGGCGGGCACGATCACGCGTCGCCTTGCCGCCAAGTTGGCGATCGTGGTCCAGGAAATGTCGGGGATGGCCAACGCCCCCGAAAGCAGCAGCAAAGGCGGACCGCCTTGTCCGCCGGTCAAGTAAGGCCAGGTCACCCCGTTGTGGGTCAGCTCCTTGTAAGGGAAGGTTTGCCGGAAAGCCTGGAATTCCTCTAAACGGTCCGCCGGCACCTGAGCGTATAGCGAGGCAATCTGCGGGCTGGTTAGGTCGCCGATCCGTTTCATTCTTACCTCCGTGAGAGGCAGTAGCTCCTGAGAGCACCACGCTCTATCTGTAGAACATTACATAACGATGGACACCTTGCCTCGGGCGTGCTCCTCTTCGAGATAGCGAAAAGCCTCGGGGATCTCGCTCAGCGGGTAGGTTCGATCGATGACCGGCCTCACCTTCTTCCTTGAGTTCTGCGTTCCTCCAATCTTTTCGTTCGCCACCAACACACCAGAAACAAGATTCCAGGAATGGTGATGATCGTCCATGTACCGTAAGGGGCCACCAGGTAGCGCGGGAAGTCACGAGCTATCGGCCAGTGAACGAGAAGCACCGGCAGGGTCGCCAGGCTGAAGAGAACGGTAATCGCTCCTCCCAGTCCCTCCCAACGCCAGGCGATGCCCAATCCCAGCACACTCAGAAGGGCAAACAGCGGGGGCAAGTTCTCGATAGGGGGATAATCCTCTACCGCATGGGGGTCTGCTACCCCGGTGGTCACCCAGCTCCAGGCATAGCCGATGAGGATGAGCAAAGCGACGGCAACGAGCAAGGCTCCCCAGATCCGGGCGATCCAGCGTATCCATTTCGTGGCCCGATCACCAACGTCATTGACGTCCGGCATGATCCATGCTCCTTGCTTTTGGATACAGCACATGGTTCGTCCGTAAAGCTGACCATATCGTACACCTGAAATCCTCTTGTGTCAAACGCAAGAGCCAGCCTGCGAAAGAGTACCACCCCGAGCGGCTGCCCGCCACATCTGGTCTGCCCCTTATGCCGCCTGTGTGGCCAAGGCATTCCCGGCCCTCACTTGTGCTCGCTTCACCCACGTGGGCCGCATACGCGCCCTCGTGTTGACCCTACGACGATGTCTACAGCACCTGGCTGCCCCATCTGCAAGATCATCCCCTACGCTCCCCGACCACCCTTCGTCGCCGGCGGTATCCGCATCAGCACCTCGGCCGTGACCTTCCGTGGCTTCGACCTGGACGAGATAGGCGAGCTTGCCGGGATCCCGGGTGTTTCGCATAGCAAGGGTGGATGGTGGGCGTCGGGTCCCTGACATGGGGGTGTGTTGCGTCCAGTGGGGACGCCGGCCAGGATACCAACAGACGGAAATGTCTGTGTTCAACTGGATGCAACGCCTGTTTATGGGAAATTCGGTCGTTCTAGGCGCGAATAAGCCATGCCCCCAAGGGACCTCGAATGCACGCCATGTCGCCACTTTGGCAGGACTAGAAACCTCTCAAACACAATCCTGCCGCAGCTGCCAAAAATAACCAAATCACCTTCACAGCCCATTCGGCCCCGGACTGGGCTGTTTTTTCTCGGCAGCTGCCTTGGGCATTGGCGCACACCCCTTCGAGCACTTACCGCACAGATGGAACACCCGATCGGGTTATGGTCACTGAAGACGCTGATTCCTCCATGGATGGCGTTTTTCAGTCAGGACAATCATCGCCTTCCTCGTCTTCCATGTGTGTACTCTGTACTACATAGATTTGCATTTTACGAACTTTCGTAGTACAATTCACACAGCAAGGTGTTGGAGGCAAATGATGACTGATGGCGGTTATGCACAATCGCAAGGCATGACCCTGCTCAACCATGTGGTTGAGCAAGTCGGCCCGCTGTTTACCATTGAAGAAGCAAAGACTGCCGCCGCTGCGCTGAACTTGCCGCCCGAGCGCGTGCGTGCCCTGCTGAGTCAATTGGCGCAAGCCGGCTGGATCGAGCGCCTCAAGCGCGGGTCTTACGCGGTCACGACACCGATCTTTGGGACCACGCTTCATCCTTACGCGGTCGCGGCCACCCTCATCTCGCCCCTCGCCATCAGCCATTGGTCGGCGCTAGCCTACCATGGCTTTACTACCCAGATCCCGCCGATGGTCCAGGCTTCGACGACAGCGACCGTGGTCACGCCAGAGATGCGCCAGGGGGCAGCCTATCGTCCCCGTGGACGGGCCGCTTGGCGCGCCCTGGGACTGGAGTTCGAATTCATTCAGGTGCAGGAAAAGCACTTCTTTGGCTTCCAGGAACAATGGGTCAGCCGCTGGCACCGCGTCGCCATCACCGATCCGGAGCGCACACTGCTGGACCTGTTCGCAGCCCCCCAGGTCTTTGGCTCGCTGAGGGTGGGGCTAGAGATCTTGGAAGCGGAATTGCACCGCCTGGATGTGGACAAACTGTCAGCCTATGCGCTGCGCTACCAAGTTGGCGCCATCATCAAGCGGCTAGGCTGGGCGCTAGAGACGCTATCCGCTCCCGAAAGCGCCATCGCACCTTTGCAGGCCTATTCCCTGCAAACCTATTCGCAACTCGATCCCACCGCTTCCCCAGGGGGTACGCCTATCACCCGCTGGCAACTGCGCAACAACCTTCAACCGGAGTCGCGTCATGCCCACCGTTGATCAATACCTGCGTGTGCTCGCTCGTTCGCAACCCAATACGCCTTTCTGGGTGCTAGAAAAGGATTACGCCCTGGGGTACTTGCTGTCTGGCATGGCCCAGACGCCGGCGCTGCATGATGCCCTGGTCTTGAAGGGGGGTACGGCGCTGCGCAAGTTCTATTTTGCCGACTATCGCTTCTCTGAGGACCTGGACTTTTCAGCTGTGGCGCGATTGGCCGACGCGGATTCTGCCATGCAATACGCCGTCGCAGTCGCCGAGGCACAACTCCAGGAGCACGGGCCGTTTGAGGTCACGTTGGAGCAGTTGGTCCTGCGCGATCCGCATCCTGGTGGTCAGGAGGCTTTCCTCGTGCGGGTACGCTTTCCGGCACATCGCCAACCTCTCTGCCGCCTCAAGGTCGAGATTACCTACGATGAGGACCTGCTACTACCACCGGTCACGCGCAGCTTGTTGCATCGATATCCAGATCCGCCGCAAGCAGCGTGGCGCTGCTACCGTCTGGAAGAGATCGTCGCTGAAAAGCTGCGGGCCTTGCTGCAGAGCCACGCGCGCCTCCGGGAACGAGGTTGGGGCGCGAGCCGCGTCTGCCGTGACTACTATGATCTATGGTATGTACTGGGTCGGAGCACATTGGACACTGCCTTGCTACCTGACCTATTGGCCCGCAAGTGTGCGCTGCGGCAGGTAACCATTGCCTCTGCAGCCGACTTTGTGGCGCCGGAACTGCAATCCGTGGCGCGGGCCGAATGGGAACGTCAACTGCTGCCCTTCGTGCCCGATGGCCCATCGGCAGACCAAGTTCTCGACGAACTGGTCGATCTTCTAGCGGCTTTGCCCCTGGAGCCGGTCAAGGGCCAGGTGGGGAAACACTCCCAGTGACAAGACCAAGATAAGCGACCGCCACGTGGCTGTGCCCACCATCTTGCAGAGCCGACCGCCCTCTCCCAGGTTACTTATAGCGACCTGGATTCACATCCCCAAGGGACCTCGAACGCACGCCATGTCGCCACCCTGGCAGGACTCAAGATTACACCACAACCTGTGAAAACCGCAAATCCGCTTCGGGCCGCATTCCTGCACCCTCTACGTGATAAACCTGCCACTTCGGCTCCGGAAGCGATCGCGCGAAGCCCTTCGCTGACCTGAACCCTTTCTTCCTGGAGGTCAGCGATTATCGCGACTATCGCCGCAAGAATCGACCTAGCGTTGGCTAGTACCCGTGCCTAACCCGAGCCTCTGAGCCGCCGTACGTCTCGAGGTGTTGTCGGCCAAATAGGACTCGGTTGTTCAGGTACCAATACTTCTCTCATCATTCGGGACTTTGCAGTGTCCTGCCAAAGTGCCCTGGCGCCATGCACGGTGCAAGGCACAAATCTCGGCCCCGACGGCCTGCAGCAGCCGCCCTGCGCGCAGCACCCTGTTGAAGGCTTGGTCCCGGTCTCTGCCAAACGGAGAAAGCTGAGCCGGGCCCACAGGGCCCGGCTCAGCTGGCACAGACTGCGTCACCGCCATGAGAATTGGGCGTCAGATCGTTCCCGTGAATCGCTCGACCTTCTCAGCGTGCGGATAGTCGAACTTGGTGAGATTGACCGCCGGTGGATTCGGGTACTCCTCCAGGGATTTCAGGTACTGGGTGATGACCCCAATGTACGCTGGGATCGCCCACGCGGCGTAGGCCATCATATTCTCTTCTTCGCGTGGGTCCCGCTCGATGTGGAAGATCTCCGGGTAGCCGTTGTGCTCGATCCGGTGGCCGCACAGGCCCGGCATTGCGGGGTTGCCAGTCGATGGTACGAACGACTTGGGATAGAAGCGGTACTGCCGCCAGCGCACGGCCACGATCTCGTCACTGATAAAGGAGAGGAGACTCTCTCGGTTGGAGTTCTGCTGTTCGCCGAACCAGAAGTCGCTCTGGTCGACGCCATCGATGGGCCGGTCCTGCGGTACCTCTGCGCCGATGATGGATGCCAGTGTCGGGAAGATATCCATGATCGAGAACATCTCATTGCTTCTGCGCACCGGAATCTTGCCGGGCCACTTGACCATGCCCGGCACGCGGATCGATCCCTCGCGCGCATCTCCCACCTCGCCGGTGTACATGCCGTTGGAGCCACCGCGGTACGCGGCCGGACCCGCCACGGACGATCCCGCGTTGTCGGACAAATAGATGACGATGGTGTCCTCTTCGATCCCGGCCTCCCTGATGGCGTCGAGTACCCGGCCAACGCAATAGTCGTGCTGCAACAACCCATCGCCATACATGCCGATGCGCGACGTGCCCTCGAACTGGGGCGTGGTCACGTTGGGGTAGTGGGTCTGCGTAAAGCCCAGATAGAGGAAGAAGGGCGCTTCCGCGTTGGCGTGACTGCGGACATAGTCTGCCCCGAACTGGGCGATATCCTCCTCTACGTGTCGCCTCACCTCGACGGTGTACTCCTCGACCCGCTTCAGCCCGTTCTGCGCGTCGCCTTCCCAGATCGAGGGTGCGGTCGCTGCAATTTTGTCTTCATCGATGCCCACTCGTTCCATCTGTTGCCGGTACAGTGTGCTGTCGCTGGTCTCGATGACGCCGACCCGGTACTCGTCAAAGCCCTGGCTGGTGGGCTGGCTTTGTTCCTCCGATCCCAGGTGCCATTTGCCACCCATGGCCGTCGCATATCCCTTGCTCTTGAAAAGCTCCGCGATCGTCACCTCATCGGACGTCAGCGTGTTGGGGGTGCCGCCGATGATGACGCTGCCCAACCCGCACCTGGGTGAATAGCGTCCGGTCATCAAGGCCGCGCGGGAAGGTGTGCAGGCCGGCTCCACCAGGAACTGGGTCAGCGTCAGACCTTCGTCTGCGATGGAATCGACGTTCGGGGTGGGGCAGCCACGGATCTCGCCGCCCTGAAAGGCGCCGATGTCACCGTAGCCGATGTTGTCGCTCAACATCAATACGACGTTTGGTTTGTTTGTAGCCATGATTTTTCTCCTTTAGTCATGCTTGATCTCCTATTGGTTTCGATGTCAGGGTTTCTGTGCTAATCTCAATCGATAGACACCTCCTCACTGATCACCTCGAGTTGGGAACGGTTGGTCGCCATTCTCGTTGACATCCAAGTCATCTTCCAAGTACTCCACGGCCAGCAGGGGCAGGCGTATGCTGTTGATCAGCGTGTTCAGCACGCCAATCAGCGCTGCCTGATCGCGCAACCACCCCTGCAGCGTGGTCACCTGGACCTGATCCGCACGCTTCGCCGGTTTGATCGTCAAGCCGCCGATTTGGTCGGAATAGCGCTCGTCCACCCATCCCTGCACCTGAATGCGGTATTTGGCCGGCATCCATAGCTTGAGTTCCTTTGTTTTGTCGGTCATGAATGGACGCCAAGCACAGTGCTCAGGTATTCCACCACCGGCGCGACCCTCACTACATCAATAGGGTTCATTTGCAGCTCCTGGCCAACCAACTCCCAGTATACAGGGAGATTGGGGCACTTGTCATGCCCAAATTGGGACAGTTTGTTGGGACACTCGTAGATGGAGCGGAGGGGAGTTACCTAGAGTAGACCTATCTCTTTTGCCGTCACTACCGCTTCGAAACGGCTGTGCACACCCAGTTTGCCGTAGATGCGCTTGCAATAGGTGTGCACGGTGCCCACGGCAACGACCATCTTGGCAGCGATCTCTTCCGTGGAGAGGTCGGTCGCCAAGAGCTGCAAGGTCTCAAGTTCCCGTTTCGTCAAGGGCTCCAGCAATGGGGGTGTGGACGAAAGGTGGTCTGAAGCCGTAGGTGCCAGCGCCGGCGCTGCACCTTGGGGCCCTTGTGGCAAAGCGGCCAGGATCCGGTCGATGGAGGATCCGCAGGCGGCGTCCCGCGCCTTCAGCCGGGACAGCAGACCTGCCATCGGCCGGCCCAGTTCCGCGAAGGGCCGGATCCAGCCGCCCGTTTCCGCCAGGCCCACGGCTTTGCCCAGGACCGCCAGGGCCTGGTCGCTGTGTCCCTGCTTTTCCAGGGCCAGGGACTGCAAGACCGCCACCTCGATCATCTGGCAGGCATAGTGTGACGTCTCGCTCTCTTGCAGGATGGTTCGGAGCAGATCGGCCGCCCGATCCAGACTCTCCAGAGAGCCGATTGCTATCAACACCCGTGCCTGGGTGATGGAGGGCACTTCCAGCCAGACGAAGAGCCCTGACGGGATTGGTACTTTGTTGGCAGACCGTAGCCAATCCGTGGCCCGCACCAGGTCACCGCGCAGCAGGGAGAGCCGGGCCTGGCAGGACTGGGCCACGGACAGGTACGACAGGTCACCCAGCTCCCCGGCCAGCGCCAGCAAGCCGTCCAGCGTCTCCCCGGCGGCGTCCGATCGCCCCATGAGTTCCTGCGCCAGCGCCAGCCCCGCCAGCGCGTCGAGCAAGGCGCGAAGGTCCAGGGTGTACCGCTGCTGGGCGGCAACGGCAAAGTGCTGGCAAGCCTGCTCAAGGTTGTAGGCATGCAAGTCTGCACAGCCCTGCAAGTACCATCCCCAAGCATCAGTGGTGGCATTGCCAATCGCTTTGTTCGCATGCTGCATTCGTTTCGCCTGCAGACGGGCCTCATCCAACTCGCCAGAAAGCAGGTGGATGAAAGCCAGCCCGGAAATCAAATGTCCTAGTAGAAAGGCCTGCGAGGAGTCGACCGCCTGGATGCGCTCGTTGAGCGCCTGGATGGCGAACTCTTTCTGTCCACGCGAGTGTCGCGCCAGACTTAGCACGAGTTCGACATTGCTGATCACATGTGTGTGCTCGTCAGAAACCTGACCCAATGCATCTGTAAGTTGCCGGACGCTCCTCTCATAGTCCCCCTGCCAGTACGACAAAGTCCCCCAGAAGAAGTTCAGTTCTCCCACAAGATGTAGATCTACAGTAGGATCGTCCAATAGCAATGCAGCACTCTCAAGTAATGGCGGTACTCTTGCCATCTGAAAACGGGCGAGCGCACCATACGCCTCGGCGAGAAGCAGCGCCGGTCGTTGCCTCTTGATGCCGGTCGGAAATTTGGCCAGCCAACCTTCGATGAAGTGCCAGCGGGCCGCTTCGGCCTCGTCGTGCCAATGCCGTTCGACAAGCTCGGCCGCTCTGACGGTATCTCCGGCAGCCAGAGCATGTTGCAGCGCTTCGTCGATCAAACCCATGTCGGCAAACCAGGCGCTGGCTCGAGCGTGCAGCCCGGCGACTCCGTCCGCCCCCATCTTCTGCCCCAGATGGCTTTGCAGGGCTTGTTGGAACGAGTCGTGATAGCGAAACCACTCGTGCTGGGCATCAAGGGGGACCAGAAACAGGGCAGTATCCTGCAGCCATTGAAGCAAGTTACGACCGCTCAGACTTGCACCCGCTGAGTCACCATCCGGATGATTCAGGGTACTTGCCTTGGAACTGCTAGGTGCTTGGGCTTTGCCCAAGCACACGGCCTCACAAAGCGGGGCACAGAAGCGATCCAGCACCGACGTCTTTAGCATCCAGTCCTGGACGTCAGGCGGCTGGCAGGAGACCACTTCGGACACCAGATAATCCTGTAAGTAACGGCTGTCGGCCTGCAAACCACCCAACAGCCCGTCTACATCCTGTCGGTGGCGCAGTGAAAGCGCTGCAAGCCGCAGGCCAGTCACCCAGCCTTCGGTCTCTTTTCTCAGTCTGGAAGCCGCTGTCCGATCGATGGAGAGGTCCATCACGTCATGTAGAAATGCAAACGTTTCGGGCAGTGTGAAGTTAAGGTCTCGGATCCGTATCTCGGTCATGCACCGCTTGGCCCGCATCCGGTCGAGGTCGAGCGGTGGATCGCCCCGCGAGGTGATCAGCAGGTGCAGCGACCGGGGCGGGTGCTGCAGCAGTTCGTTCAACAGCTCATGCACTGCCATGTCGGATATCCGATGGTAGTCATCCAGCACCAAGATGAAGGACTCTAGTCGGTCAAGGTCGTTGGCCAAGCTGCGGGCAAGGACGAGCGGGGGCGGGATGCTGGGCGCCCTCAGCATGGATCGCGTTTCCAGATCGGCTCCAGGGAACACGCGCTGCACGGCGACGATCACGTAGGTCAAAAAGCCCACCGGATCGTTGTCGTGTTCGTCCAGAGACACCCAGGCGCTGGGGCCGTCGCGAGTCTCCAGCCAGGCACTGGCCAGGACCGACTTTCCGTAGCCTGCCGGGGCGGAGATCAGGGTAAGCGGTCGCTGGCGACCCTTGTCGAGCCGCTCCAGCAAATGCGAGCGGGGCAAAAGGTCGGGCGTGATCGGGGGAGGATGCAGCTTTGTGAGCAGGATTGGACCGAGCGCCACAGCGGCACCGTCCCCAGAGCCTTGTGCTTGTGAGTGATTGTCGACCAATATCGCGTCGGTTTGCATAGCTATGTCGTTCCAGATTGCCGTCAGCTGTCGAGGAGCATGCTGAGAATAGCCTTGCTGCCATGGTTGGTCTCGAGATCCAACCTACGCGGCTTTTGTGCGCAGTGCCGCTTGCCAACTCCAAGCAGGCGCTGCCGGTACCTGGCCACGAAGCGCCACTCTGTTTCGGAACAGCACGCATTCCATGCAACCATGTTATCATGATTCTGCGCCAATCACATCTACCTAAAGGTTATGGAAGGGTTATAGATTTGTGGTGGCCTATCTACGGAAGGGTTATAGATGGACTTCTCTGCCGCAGCGATGGGTTCTCGACCTCAGTTTGGGGGAGAGGCTACCACGTCCTGCTCTCAGGTCTACGACAGGGTAGGTAGGTCAACTCCCTCGACGTATCGTTACCAGAACCATCGATCCTCGTACATGGCTCTGCGGTCAACGGCACGAAGGTTCGGATTTGAAGTATCTTGGCTGATTAGGCTCACACGTCAAGAAACAAGCCCATTCGGCCCATGTTTGACATCGTGGTTGCATTGGCAACTGGTGATTCGACACTCTTCGGGGCACGCCATCGCGCTCAGCTGCCTGACTGCCCGATTGTCTGGCAAAGTTATGACTCTGGTCGCCTGCGTGTTCATCTGGGGTTCAACTCGGCTTTCTTGTATACCTAATCCGACGATTTCCGTCTTTTTCTACAACAATGGAGAGGGACCGCTTCAGGCATTCTTGAAGCCGTCCCTCTCTATCACTCACATTATGGCAAGTGGCGACACATGCCCCCAAGGGACCTTCAATGCCGCTGTGGTCGCCACCCTGAGGCGACACTATCCCGATCGGTTTCCAGAGTAGGCTACCTGGCGATCATGACGTTGAGTCCAGCTCTTCCGCCAACGTCTCGACACTTAGTGGAGGTTCTATACCTCGTCCATATGCCTGGCGAGCGAGCTCAGCTCGCGAAAAACTTGCGAAGACGCTGCATCCGCGGTTAGTTTCATCGCCGTATTCCGGTTAGGAGCTTCACGGCGCTGTCTTCACTCTTCCAGGCCCGGCCCACCTGCCGCGCCAGGGCATCCCATTTGGCCTCCGGTTCCATGAACTAATCGACTTGCTAATTCTTCGTAAATGGTGTAAAATACGTAAAGTATGGGTTTTGCATCTCTTGGTGGGAGGTACCTATGCAGTCGATACAGCGCGTTCGCAAGACGGACTTGGCTCGGAGTACGCGCCAGGTAATCAACAATGTTCTCCGTGGTCAGACGGCGGTGGTGGAAAGCCACGGCCAGCCAGAAGTGGCCATTATGGACATTGTGGACTATCGCATCACTCGGGCGGTGATGCGCTACTATGCCCAGCAGCCCGAGATTGATGTCGAAGAAGGCCTTGCTGATCAGCAGGTGACCAGCACCTCGGACCCTCAGGAACGGTTCAACCTGGTACTAGCTCACTATTTGGCCGGCGCGATCAGCTTGGGTCGTGCTGCCGAATTGCTCGAGCTTCCCTGGGTAGATCTACGCACTCGGTTTCAGCGGCTGGACGTACCTTTGCGCGCGGCGCCGAGCGATTTGCAGGAAGCCCGGTTAGATGTCGAGGTGGCAGAGGCATGGGCCGAGACGCCGAGCAAATAGATCAGCCTGTTATACTGGACAACACGGTGCTCACTAACTTCGCCCTTGTCGGTAGGGCTGATTTGGTCACGCACTTGTGGCCTACGAAAGCCTGTACAACTCTACCGGTCCTCGATGAGTACCGGTCCGGTGTGGCCAGTGGCTTGGTGCCCGCTGATTTGTGGGCCGACCTGACCGTCATTACCCTGACCGAAGAAGAGACCGCCCTGGCTGCCAGTTTTTCGACCAGATTAGGCAGCGGGGAGCGCTCTTGCCTGGCTGCTGCCGTGTGCCGCCAAGGCCTTCTGGCTACTGATGATCTGGATGCTCGCCGAATCGCTCAACAGCAGAACGTGCCTTTGACTGGCACCATCGGCATCCTGATTTTGTGCGTGCGGCGGGGTTATCTGTCCCGTGAGGAAGCAGATGGTCTGTTAGGCGAGATGATAGCTTTTGGTTACTACTCGCCGTTTGACAGCCTGGATCAATTGACTGACGCTTCCTGACCATACTTGTCGATGGCAGCGTTCCCTATCCCGCGGATAGCCGCCCTCGTTGGTGTTCCAGGTCAGACCATTCTGACATATGTTTGGACCCGTGAACACATATCTCGTACACTCGGAAACGAGAAAAGGGCATCTGCAGGCTTTCCTAGTTCAGGAGCCCTGCTAGAAGCAATTCCCGCTCGTGACACTGGAAGCCTTGGAAAATGGCAGGCCCAGTGGTTGGTAACGCGCAGAATCAGACGTTGTGACCTTGCCATAGCATGGAAGACGGGGACCTGATGTCTAGGGCGTGGGCGCGCTTGCCCATCTCGCCGCCGGCTGCCAGCATTACCATCAGGAGCGGATTATCGTCCCTTTGTCAAGGTACCCCTCCCCAATTCTGGAATTGGGGAGGGGCACGAAAGGTTAGTCCAGTGCCGATGTAGAAGGCAGCGTCTAGCCCACAGCTATACCGAAATCGACCTCAGGCGACGACCCTGGAACGCAATTTTACTGCCACCCCATCGCCACCCGGAATCGTTCATCCTCAGTGATCAGGTGGTCAAAGTCCTCGGCGGCTTCATCGATGTCGATCTCCACCCAGTTGACCTCGCCATTGAAGCGGCTTGTTTCGAGTGTGTAGTCCGGGGACACCGCAGATGCATCACCAACACCGACGTCGCAGGTTTCATCAGCAGAGAAGATGAACGGTTCGGTCTAATCTACGCGACCTTCGCCGACCTTGCCTCCATCAATGTATAGGGTTACCGTGCCACCCCTGCCCAGGCCGCCGCCATCGTAGTCGAATTCAATCCGCGCCTGGTGCGTACCGACCGGGATGGCCTTCTCCCCCTCCTCAAAGTAGTAGTTCAGTCCCACAAAGTTGTAGCAGTACTTGGGTTTACCATCCCTAACATAGACGCTCCAACCGCCGGTAATGCCACCCTGTGCCATAATCACCCGTTTTGCCAGGCCGTCAGGCACGCCAAAGGCGCCTGCAACGGTCGTCAGCATGGAGCCCAGTACCGGTATCCCCGAAAGCAGAAGCATCCAGCCCCCATAGTCATCGTAGAGACGTTTCACCCTCTGCCGCTGCTCGGGCTTGATGCGCGGAAAGCGCTGGCGGATGGCGTCCAAGCCTTGTTTGCCCACCTGATAAAGCGCCAGATTGCCGAAGGAGCCCAAAAGGCTAAAGGCAACGACAACCAACCAGGCTGTAGGATCGAGAAGCAGGTGCACGCTGGTCTTCCTCTCACTGAACCGGCAGCGTTGACAGATTGTAGAGCCCGAAGGCCAGCAGGGCTGCGGCGGTCACAAGGATGATAACGACAAGTGGCGGCCAGTCAAACCGGGGCGCGATGCCTGCCAGGAACAGCACCGAGGCCAGGAGGACAGTATTGAGGATATATTGGTCGCCGTAGTCGTTGGCCTTTTTCCCTTCGTCAAACAGCCGGCTGGCCCTCTCTTCGAGCTGGAGCGCCTGTTCTGCCAGGCTGACTCGGTATTCGGGCATCTGGAAGGGACCGGGCGGAGCATCCGGATTCTGGAGCGGCTGAGTGGCCAGCCAGGCCTCGACCGCCGGATAGGCCTCGGGCCGGAAGCGTTCGTAGAAAAAGGTAGCCAGTTCCTCATCGCCGCTGGCGTAGGCGTTGACATAGTTGACAAACAAAGCGATGTCTACCTGGGTGAGTTGATTGGCTTGAGTCTCGGCTCGTGTGGCTTCGACGATCAAACC